>JAUVAN010000392.1 GCA_030591725.1 Deltaproteobacteria bacterium | reverse complement strand
TGGACACCTTGTCCGCGCCCCACCCGTTCTCTCCCTTGGACCCGTCGTTGAACGGCGGATTGGCGATGAGGTAGTCGGCCTTCAGCTTGTCGTGCTGATCGTTGAAATACGAGTTGCCCATGCGGATGTCGCCGTCCAGACCGTGGATGAACAGATTCATCCGGCACAGCCGGTAGGTGAAGTCCTTGCTCTCCTGCCCGTAGAACGACAGCCGCCCGTTGTGGCTGGTGAAAGCGTCCGACTGGACGAACATCCCGCCCGAACCGCAGCACGGGTCCATTACCTTGCCCCGTTCCGGCTCCAGCATCGCCACCAGGGTTTTCACAATGCTCGACGGCGTGAAGTACTCGCCGCCGCGCTTGCCCTCGGAACTCGCAAATTCGCCAATAAAATATTCGTAGATTCTCCCGATCACGTCCTCGCCGCCCTGGTCGGACTCGAAGATCTCCTTGGAGAACAGGTTGATCAGACCGCGCAGGTTCTCCGGGTCCAGGTTCGACCCGGCGTAGATCGGCGGCAGCAGGCCGCGCAGCTTCTCGGGGTAGGTGTCCTCCAGAATTTTGAGGATCTTGTCCATCTGCACCTTCACGTCGTCCCGCCGGGCCACCTCGTTCACGATGCGCTGCCAGCGGGCCTTCTCGGGCACGATGAAGGTGTTGGCCAGTTTGTACTCGTCCGGGTCGGTGAGCGCCCTCTTGTCCTTGTAGTAGTCGCTCTTGGGGTCGGCGATCAGTCTCTCCAGCTCGGCCCGCCGCTTCTCGTACCGCAGCGACAAGAAGCGCAGGAAGATGATCGGAAGTACGTACCTCTTGTAGTCCGCAGGCTCGATGGACCCTCGCAGCGTCACCGCCGCCTGCCACAGCTCTTTGGTCAGCTCGACGATGGCCCCGTTACCATTCCCGTTGGCCGGGGCATGCCCCGCCTTCTTCTTCGCCGGAGCGGGTGCCGTCGGTTTCTGCTTTTTCGCGCCGGGACGAGACGGTTGTGCCGCGATCAACCTCGCCGCAATCTCGGCTTTCGTTTTGCCAGAATCATCCAGGCCGAACTCCCGGCACAACTCTTTGAGCCGCTTGCGGTTCAGCCCTGCCAGCACCTCGGCCAGCGTCGCCTTGCGTGACGACGCCACCGTATCCACCAGTCCGTCTTTCCCCCTGCGGTCAGGCACCCCGATGTCGAAGGCATCCACTACCAGCAACAGCTCATCCCTCTTCAACAACTCGATGATCTCGCGTTTGGTGGGCATCCGCACCTCCTACTGCTGCCAATCCTCAACGATGATCCGCCCCGCGGTCCCCTCACCGCCCAGGCGAACACTCACAACAAGATCGAAACACGATCAATCTAGCAGTGGTTGTCCAACTTTGAAAGCACGCCCTTCCTCAAATGCAGCGTGAGGCACCGTTTTTCGACCATATCGGGATGGTAATGGTGGAGTGCGAAAGACCCTGAGGTAGTCCATCAGCGCTTCTGCTTCCTCCTTGTCCCAGGAGGTGTAGACGCCGAAGGGGAAGATGCCGCAGAACACAAGCGCTCACGTCCCCCCGTGGTGTGCTTTTCAGATCACTGGTAGGATACCACCACGTACAAAACGAAAGGCGGGGAAAATGAGGTGCTTGCTTTTAATAGTGCTTGCGACCGTGCTGGTTTGCGGTGGGTGCGCCGGCGCACAATCTACCATTCGCGCAGCGCCAGTACTTAAGAGCGAGCAACCATCGATGGAGCAGAGCCTGGCCCGGTTTGAGTACGTTGAGAAGGCCGCCAATCTCTCCAGCTTCTACATGAACGAAGTGCCGATTGGGTCTGACAGCGAGTGGCCCGAGGCACTTGCCGAGATCTCGAAGAAGGACACCACCGGTTACTATGATCGGCTCCATTGCAAAGGACCCTAACCTTTGCGCTTGATGTACAGCGGTATGCTCAGACTACGCGAGAAAGACAGTGAACAACCACCTGGCGCTGCTTCGGAAGATGTTCAACGTCGCTGTCGAATGGGAGTTTCTAGATTCCGCACCCAGGATCAAGGCGCTCAAGGTTCCGAGGTCTGATTTTGATTTTCTGGATTTCGGTGAGGCAGAACGTTTGCTCAACGCGGCGGAGGAGCAGGGAGATCGGATGGTGAGAGTTGTCCTTGGAACTGGACTGCGTAGAGGAGAACTCCTTGGGCTTCAGCAGGATGATGTTGACCTTGTAGCTAAACGGATGTTGGTTCGCAGAAACATTGTGCACGGCAAGGTCGAATCACCCAAGAGCGGAAAATGGCGGGAGATCCCGCTGAGTGATTCCGTCCTGGCGGCTTTGAAAGCCAATAGACACTTGCGCGGGAAGTACGTGTTCTGTGATGGACAGGGCAAGGTGATGCCGCTGAAAGAGATGTACAGCCGACTGCACTTCTATTGTCGAAAAGCTGGGCTCAGAAAGATCGGCTGGCATGTGCTTCGTCACAGCTTTGCTTCGCACTTGGTGATGAAAGGTGCACCATTGAAAGTGGTCCAAGAACTTTTGGGGCACAGCACTATCGAGATGACAATGAGGTACGCGCATATGAGCCCGGATGTGAAGCGTGACTACGTGAACCTTCTTGAAGATTTGCGGCACAAGAGTGGCACAACAGGAGGCGATGTAAAAAAAGGACGTGATGATGGGAAAATGTCGTCACGGGGAAACAGTTGAAACTGCAAAAGAAAAAAGCCCCTCCGGTTTCCCGAAGGGGCCTTGATCAGCGGCGGAGAGATAGGGATTCGAACCCTAGGTACCTTGCGGTACACACGATTTCCAGTCGTGCACCTTCGGCCAACTCGGTCATCTCTCCCAGATTGTCAAACAAACTATTGTAAGCAAACACTCCGTGCGGAGAGTGTGGGATTCGAACCCACGGAGGCTCTTAACCTCACACGATTTCGAATCGTGCGCCTTCGACCAACTCGGCCAACTCTCCGGCGCGGAGAATATGTGTCGGGCCAATGGGAGTCAAGACGCAAAACCGTGATGGAAAACGCAGATCAGAGCTGGGCGCCGAAGTAATGATAGATCATCAAGTCTCATTGTCGCGGACGACAACTCTATTGTATCATGCCGTCCGACATTCTTGCTTCAAGGAGATCAGAATGATTCGCGTCATGAGATGGCTGGGTTCCTTCAGGATTTTGTTTTCGCGTCACAGATGGCTTGTGGGCGGGCTGGTCGTGCTGGCGGCGCTGCTCTGTTCGGCTCACGCTTTCGCCCGGGCGGGCGGAGGCGGTAATTACACTGGCGGTGGAGGTGGCGGAGGAGGAGGAGGTGGTGATGGACTCGGTGCGCTCATCTACCTGGCCATCGCCTATCCGGAGGTCGGGGTTCCCTTGCTGATCGTGGTGATTGTCGTGGGTATCGTGAAGAACAGGCTCAACCCCGACCGCACGACCGCACGGGCGGTCAAGAAGCTGGAGAACATCGGGGCTCCGAGCACATCCGGCCTTGAGGGAATACGTCAGCGGGATCCGGGCTTCGACCCGGAAGCGTTCCTTGCGAAAGTCACAAAGGTCGACGCGGCGGTGCAAGACGCCTGGTGCAGGGGAGATATGCTACCGGTCAGGACCTTCCTCAGCGACGGGTTGCTGCGGAGATTCGCCGCGCAGCTGTCGATCCTGAAGCATCAGGGAATCCGGAACGCCATGGCCGATCATCGGATCATCAAGTCGAACATACACGCCGTGGAGCAGGATGCGCACTT
>JAUVAN010000106.1 GCA_030591725.1 Deltaproteobacteria bacterium | reverse complement strand
GCCAACGTAATAGAGAGTAACTCCATCGATGAGATCGAGGAGAAGATCAACCACGAGCACGTCAAGATCGTGTTCATAGACGCGTACCGATTCGGCGTGCAAAACGTGGACGCCCTGGTGTCGCGCCTGTGCGAATCGCGAGACTACCTGCAATTCGTGCTGTTCACCGACGTTGCAAAGCTCATGGAGTCCTGCCCCAGGCTGCCCCCTGCCCTGGCCAACTGCATAACCCTGGACAAGAACCTCAGCATCAAGAATTTCAAGGGCGCGGTGAACAGTTCCATCGTGGCGGTCAGGGCGCGTTTTCCAGGCCTCCTTCGCGAGTCCAGACCCGACTCCAAGGATCTTGTCGGCCGCATCGTCGGAAATCGCCTGCGGATAATCGAGATGGTCGGGCGAGGGGGCCAGGCTACCATCTACCGTGCCGACCACCTTCTGATGAACCGGCAGTGCGCTGTAAAGATTCCGTCCGACGCGGTCATGTCCGATCCGGAACAATCCGCCAGGTTTCTGCGGGAGGCCAAATTGGCCAGCGCAGTTCAGCATCCAAATATCGTCTCCGTTTTCGACTTCGGCACCGACGACAACTCGAACACCTTCATGGCCATGGAACTGGTGAAAGGCAAGCCCCTGGACGAGGAACTCGAAGAACGCGGCGGAACGCTGCCCCTCGAAGAGGTCATGCAATATGCTCGCGGCATCGCCGGTGGTCTCTCAGCCATTCACGCCATGGGCCTGATCCATCGCGACATCAAGCCGGGAAACGTTCTGCTTCACAAGGCCTCGGACGGCAGGATCGTCCCCAAGCTCTCCGATTTCGGTTTCGCCATCGGCCCCGAGTCCATCGGGGGCCCTCGCCTGACAATGGAGGGAATCGTAGTCGGAACCGTCAAGTACCTCTCCCCCGAACAGGGCCAGGCAAAGCCGGTCGACTTCCGTGCCGACATCTTCAGCTTTGGAATAATGCTCTACAGGTTGCTCGCTGCGGATGTGCCCTTCGACGACGACAACATCGCCCAGTCCCTGCTCAGAAGAATCCGCGAACCGGCCCCGCCGTTGAGACATTTCAAATCGGATATTCCGATAAACGACGAAGCCGAGCGCCTCTTGCTCACCATGCTCGAAAAGGATCCGGAGAAGCGGCCCGACTCGGCAATGGCTGTGATCGCATCCATCGACAAGGCGCTGGGTTTCGGGACCAAGTATTGACAGACATGGTCAGGCACGGCTGGACCGGTAGAATTCTGGAGGTCTATCTGGGGGATCGAACTTCCAGAGTGATAGAACCACCAGCATGGCTATACGAGAAATTCATCGGCGGTAAGGGACTTGCCGGGCACTACCTGAGCCAGCACCTGGATATGGAATGGGATGACCCGGATATGCCCATTCTCATTTTCACCGGCCCTCTTGTAGGCACACGCGCGCCGACCTCGGGAAGAGCTACCGTCATGTCGAGATCGCCGCTCACGGGAACCGTCGGCGACACCTCAGTGGGCGGCGGTCTCGGCACGAAGATAAAACGCGCCCGGTATGACGGAATTATTCTCCGGGGCTCGAGCAATAAATGGATCGGTGTCGAGATTGCCGATGACAAGGTCGCGTTTGTGGACGCATCTCCATTGCTCGACTTGACCAACGGCGATGCCATGGACCTCCTCGCGGATAAGGGTTCGGTTGCCCTTATCGGACCGGCGGCGCTTAGAGGAGTTCGCTTCTCGAGCCTCATGGTCGATCGGCACTTCGCGGCGGCGCGAAACGGTATCGGATTGAGCTTTGCAAAAAAACGGATCAAGTATCTCTCCTGTGACGGCGGCGCCAGGGTATCCGTGCACGATGCCGGTGAGCTCGACAGAGCCCGGGAGGACATCTTTCGCCTCGTATCGGCGTCACCAATTCTGCTCGGCGAGAGCGGAATAAGAAATATGGGAACACCGGCGCTCTACGATCTCATGCACACGCGCAGGATGATGCCCACCGACAACTTCAGAACGACTTTCTTTCCCGATGCGCCGGACCTCAACGCCAACGCTGTCAAGAAACGGTATTCGCCGAGAAAAAAGGGGTGCACAGGGTGTCATATCCTTTGCAAGAAAGGCAGCCGGGACGGTGTTGTCCTGCCCGAATTCGAGACGCTCTCCCACTTCACCGCCCTCCTTCGCAACAGCGATCTTCACACGGCGGTACGCGCCAACGAGCTATGTAACGAATACGGAATTGACACCATCTCCGCGGCGGTGACGCTGGCCTGTTTTTCCGAGATCGAGGGCGAACACCTGACACCTGACAGGATCATGGAACTCCTCGGGCAGATCGTCCGACGTGAAGACATCGGCGATCAACTGGCCGACGGCTCCGCTCTCTGGGCCGCCTCCCGCGGCAAGCCCTCTTCATCCATGTCGGTCAAGGGACTCGAGTTGCCGGCGTATGATCCGCGCGGCGCCTACGGGATGGCCCTGGCTTACGCCACATCCACTCGCGGCGGCTGTCACTTGAGAGCATACCCAATAGGCCATGAGATCTTGAGAAAACCCGTGGCCACCAATCGTTTCTCTTTCGCAGGCAAGGCCAGGATAATCAAGATCGCGGAGGATACGAACGCTGTCATCGACTCCCTCACAGCATGCAAGTTTGTTTTCTTCGCGAGCTCGCTCGAGGAGTATGCGCATGCCCTGACTGCGGTTACCGGCGTCGAAACAACTGCAACCGATCTCTCCAAAACCGGTGAGCGCATCTATTACCATGAAAGAATAATGAACGCGCGATGGGGGTTCAGCTCAAAGGACGATGATTTGCCACCGCGCTTTTTCGAGGAGGCCGGCTCAAGCGGTCCGGACTTCGACGTCCCACCGTTGAATCGCGACGACTTCCTTGGCGCGAGGGGCAGATATTACAAGATTCGCGGGCTCGACGCTGATGGAGCGCCGACACGGGACAAGACAAGGGAACTGGATCTCGAATGGACCGACTAGTAGCCAAGTACGTCGGCAAGATGGTTGAGCAACGTATTGCAGATGACGGCATGCCCGTTCTCGGTTGCAGGGACTCCGATATCGTGTGGAGTCGCAAGGATCCGAAGATCACCGAAATCCTCGAAGATGTCTTCGAGCATCTCAACATCAACTCACTGCTCCATTGCCGGCCCTCCGAACCATACGGCTCCATGATCGAGTATCTGGCCGCTCACAGTGACGGCGCCATCTTGCCGCAGGACACGGAGACGCGAACGTTTCTTCATGATCTACCTCTGGCCGCAAGCTTCACCGTGGAGGAGGTGGTCCACAATCTCAAGAGACGGAAGATCGTCATCCTTCCAGGCGGCGAGATCGTCTCGTTCGGAACAGTATCGCCGCAGCAGGCCTTTATCGGATTTTCGTCCGTGTGCTTTGCCTGTTTCGTCAAGTTCATGTCCGACAGGTTGCAAGATTCCCGCACGGCGAAGATGGATGACCTGGCCCGCAGGATCATGAACGATGCCCTTAAGAAGACCGAGATCTCACATGCTCACGAAAAGACCTCGAACGAGGGCCCCTACATCACGCAGGACGAGGTTCATCGGGAGATGGCGAGGGTCGGCAAACTTACCGTGATGAGCGGAATGGTCGATTCCTACTTCGGCAACATCTCATACCTGATGGATGACACTCTCTATATCAGCCAGACAGGAAGCTCCCTCGACGAACTCGAAGGCACCATCGATCCGTACAGACTGGACGGATCCAGCTGCGCCGGGATAACCGCATCCTCCGAGCTCACCGCTCACTTGCGAATCCTCGAGACGACGGGAAAGCGCGCCATCCTTCACGGCCACCCCAAGTTCTCCGTTATAATGTCTCTCGATTGCAGCGAGGAAGACTGCGATGGCGCCGGGCGCTGCCACCTCGAGTGCCCCAAAACGCGGACCGTCGGCGATGTGCCGATCGTTGCGGGTGAGGTGGGCACCGGTCGGTACGGCTTGTGCAACACCGTGCCCGAGGCGATGGTCAATACAGGGGGAGTCATCGTATATGGCCACGGGCTTTTCACCGTGGGGAGTACTGATCTCGACGAACCCCTGAACAATCTCCTCGACATCGAGCGCATGTGCTTCGAGGAATTCGTAAAACTGACAGGTTATTAAGGAAGAGAAAGGCGTCGATGTGGACGATTCGGAAAACACGCCCCGGAGCTGCGATGTAGCGGTTATCGGCGCCGGGGTCGGCGGGCTGGTCGCAGCGACATTGCTCGCCCGGGCCGGCCTGGAGGTGTGCGTGCTCGAGGCCGAGTCGAAGCCAGGGGGCTACCTGGCCGGTTTCAAGCGGCAGGGATTCGTCTTCGACACCGCCGTCCACTGGCTCAACCAGTGTGGACCGGACGGCATGGTGCGCCGACTCTTCAACAGTATCAGACATGACGCGCCGGAGACTCCGCCGATGAACCGCATCCGGCGGTACTGCGGAGACGGGTTCGACTATCTTCTGAACGATAATCCCGATGAACTACTCGACGCGCTTATCAGTGACTTTCCCGAGGATCGGGAAGGCCTGCTCGCTTTTTTTGCCACCGCTCGCACCCTGGGAGAGGCTTTTGCCAGCATCAGCACCACAATGCGCTCAGGTCATACGATGACGATCGGTGAGAAGTTGCGCGGGCTCTGGCTTGCGACCATGGCGGGCCGGTCGTTTGTGCGCGTTGCCGGCGTGCCGGCCGACAAGGGTCTCCGTCGTTTCTTTCACGGACCGATTCTCGATCGTATGTGGAGGACCGAGTCCAAGCTCATCGCCTGCCTGATGCCCGTGGCCTGGGCGTATACCGGTGACTTTCAGCGACCGGCCGTGGGTGGCAGCCAGAGCATCCCCGCCTGGCTGGCCGATGTCTGTCGTGAGGTCGGCGCCGAAATCTCCTGTGGCTGCCGTGCCGAGCAGATAGTCCTCGAAGGCGATCGGGCAACGGCCGTGCGCTTCAAACGTTCTGCCGATCACGGAGTGGCGGACGAACTCCGATGCCGTCACGTGATCGCCGCATGCGACGCCGAAACCATCTACCGCCGCTTGCTCCCGGACGGGACCATCAGTCGCCGCTACGAGCGCAAGATGGACCGGGCAGAGGTCTACGATTCGGCGGTGAGCATCTTCCTGGGCCTGTCCTGCGCCGCCCCTGATCTGGGACTAGGCGAGGAGCTCGTGCAAATTACCCGCGATGGCATTTCGCGAGGCGATCACCACTCGAGCGATCCCGAAAAGGCCGAGATCAACTTGCTTGCGCCCTCGATCAGCGATTCCACGCTCGCACCGGCGGGCAAGACGACGGCCATCCTCTACACTTCGGCGAGGATCGGCGCCAACGACTACTGGAAGACGGAGCCGGGCTTGACGCGGGGTGATGCTTACTACGAGTTCAAGCAGCGGTACGCAGACGTCATAATCGAACGCGTCGAGCGCACCCTCGGCGTCGACCTCCGCTCGCGGATAGAGATCTGCGAGATCGCCACGCCCGTTACTTACAGACGCTACACAGGCAACAAGGACGGGGCGATCATGGGCTACCGGCCGACCAGAAGCAACATGTGGGCGGGGCTCGCCAGCCGTACCACACCCGTACGGAACGTCCTGATCGGCGGCCAGTGGGCCGAGATCGGCGGCGGACTACCTGCGGCCGTGCGCGCCGGCGCCAACGCTGCAGCGATCGTTCTCAAGGCAGAACTGCCCGAGGCCTTTGCCGCACTCGCAGATGTCATGGACGGATTCTAATCCGTCAGCAGGGGTAGTCTTATTGAAAAGCGGCTTCCCTTCTCGGGCTGACTCTTCACGTGAACCCTTCCCCCGTGAGCCTCCACGTAGTGCTTGACTATGGCAAGGCCAAGCCCGGCACCGCCATGCTCCCTGGTGGAGGATTCGTCTATCTGGGTAAACGGCGCGAATATTTGGGAAAGATCCGCCTGCGCAATCCCCACACCAAAATCCTCCACGCTTATTTCGAGCATGTCCGGAGACGCCATCAGAACAAACCCGAAACCGTCCTGCGATCCGTCTTCCTCGGTGGACTTGAATATCTGCGCGGATACCTTCACCACTCCGCCCGGATCGGAAAATTTGATGGAGTTATCTATCAGGTGTGACACGGCAGTCTCGATCTTCTCCGCATCGAACCGCGCCTGCGGCAGATCGCTGGCAAAATCAACCGATAGCTTGATTCCCCTCCTGTCGGCGGTCTCCCGACTTCGCTCGACCGCGTTCCTGACCACCTCACCCACGTCGACCACGTTGGACTCCACGGTCAGGTGGCCCGAATCGACCTTCGAGAAATCAAGGATCGACGAGATGAGTTTCAACAATTCGTCACCCTTGGCCTTTATGGTCATGACAAACTGCTTTTGCTCCTGTGCCAACTTGCCGGCGATTCCCTCCGTCAGCATGTCGCTGTAGCCGATAATGGAGGTGAGCGGCGTACGCAACTCGTGGCTGATCATCGCCAGGAAATTAGATTTCTTCAGATCGAATTCTTTTCGTTCATCCGCCAGATCCTCGAGCTTGCGGTTCTTCTCGGTCAATTCACGGTGCGACTCGCTTACGGTCGCCAGGTGCATCTGGCTGGTGATGTGGGCCTTGTGAGCAGATAACAGGAGCGCGTCGATGACCGCGCGAACGGTGACTCCCAACTGCTCCACGGAACTTGAAGATACCCTCGGAACGCCGGTCATGATATCGCGCAATCGGGTCATGTCCAGATCGGGATCGATCTCTGTGGGCTCCACGGGGGTACGCTCCAGCTCGGCCGGATGGTAAGGACCGAAGACCATCTTCCCGATCAGCTCGGCCTGATAGTGAATACCGACAATCTTGTACTTGAATCCGCAAAAGCACTCGGTGCTCCCAATATCATTCCTGTCACCAGGGGGTGGTCCAATCTTGAGCCGGGACCGTATTACAGCACATCCGGCCCGCGACCCCGGTAAGGTGTTCAGATAGTCACAGACCGGGTTGTCGGCAATTGACTCCGCCAGGAGGTTTCCATCCATATCGAAGAGGCGAATTGGAATGCTCGTCATCTTGCAAAAACCATCCAGCACCTTGATGAACATGTCCGCGTCTACCAGGTCGCCCAGGTTCGCGTGAAGGATCGGCTCTACCGGATTCATGATGATGTCTCCCGATCCGTTATGGAAAACTGTCTGCTCAGGCTTTCGAGGAGGCGATCGCCGCTCACCTGAAACTTGCCTTCCAGATCGTGCCACGCGTCGAGCCTCTCCCAGGTGAGTCGCAGCAACCCCATGAATGTCTCTATGACGCCCTCACCTCGCGTCGCCACCGCCTTGAACACCGGTTCTCGCCCCTTTGAAGTCAAGGAATCAATCTCGGCGTCGGATCTGACATTGGGCAGATCCCGCTTGTTGAACTGAATGACGACGGGCATTCCCTTGATATCCAGCCCGTTCTCCTTGAGATTTTGCTTGAGATCCAGGAAGGACTCCCTGTTCGCCGTGGTCTCCGATACCTGGGAGTCGGCGATGAAAGCGACGGAGTCGGCGCCTTGCAGGACGATTCGACGCGTTGCGTTGTGCATCACCTGTCCGGGAACCGTGAACACCTTGATGGCGATGGAAAGCCCCGAGTCGGTCTCGAAATGCATGGGGAGGAGATCGAAGAACAGCGTTCGATCGTCCCTGGTGTCCAGGGTCATGAGGTGACCGCAAGTAGAGGGGGCGGATATCCGATGGATGGCCACCAGGTTTGTGGTTTTTCCACTAAGGGCGGGACCGTAGTACACCACCTTCAGCTGGATCTCCCGCTTTTCGAAATCTATCTGCAATCATTCCCCCGTAGTTGGGAATACATATCACAAATTCCCATCACCCCCGAGATCTGGGATAGCGCAGGGCGGCCTGAGCGGCGGCGAGCCTGGCTATTGGAACGCGGAAGGGCGAACAGGAAACGTAGTCGAGCCCGGTCTGGTGGAAGAACTCGATTGACGTGGGTTCTCCGCCGTGTTCGCCACAGATGCCGATCTTCAGTTTTGGCCTGGTGGCACGACCCTTCTCAACACCGATGCGCACCAGCTCGCCCACTCCGTCCCTGTCGATGGCCTCGAACGGGCTCTGGGGATAGATGCCCAGATCCTTGTACTTTGGCAGGAAACTTCCCGAGTCGTCCCTGGACATGCCCAGAGCGGTCTGGGTCAGGTCGTTGGTGCCGTATGAGAAAAACTCCGCCGACTGCGCAATCTGATCCGCCGTGAGCGCGGCGCGGGGGAGCTCGATCATAGTCCCGACCAGGTACTTCAACTTCATGCCCTTGGCCTTGAAAACCGCCTGCGCGGTGTCGCGCACGATGGCTTCCTGGATCTTCAGTTCGGTCACGCTGCCCACCAGCGGGATCATTATCTCCGGGCGCACCGCGATACCCTTCTTCTTTACCTGTATTGCGGCTTCGAAGATGGCTCGCGCCTGCATCCTTGTCACCTCGGGGAAGGAAATTCCGAGCCTGCAACCCCTGTGTCCGAGCATCGGGTTGAACTCGTGCAGGTCGCGTATCTTCGCCTTGATCTTGTCCGCCGAAACTCCCATGGAGCGGGCCAGATTGTTGATATCGGCGTCATGCTGGGGAAGGAACTCGTGCAGCGGCGGATCGAGAGTTCGAATAGTAACCGGACGCCCGTTCATGGCCTTGAAGATCCCCGCAAAATCCTTGCGCTGCAACGGCAGGAGCTTGTTGAGGGCCTTCTGCCTGGCCTTCACGTCATCCGCCAGGATGACCTCTCGCATGGGTCCGATCTTGCCTTCGCCGAAGAACATGTGCTCCGTGCGACAGAGCCCGATTCCCTCGGCGCCGAACGCGACCGCCGCAGAAGCCTGGTCCGGCTGGTCCGCGTTTGTACGAATGCCCAGATCCCGATACCTGTCCGCGAACGACATTACCTTTGCGTAGGTCTGATAGATCGGCGACTTCTCCGCCTTGAGCTTCTTGTCGATGAGCACCCGCACCACCTCGGACGGAATGGTCGCAATGCGACCGTCAATCACCTCTCCCGTTCCGCCGTCCAGGGACATGAAGTCTCCCTCCCTGAACACCTTGCCTCCCGCAGTAACAGTGCCCTTCTTGTAATTAACGACCACTCCGTCGCACCCCGCCACGCACACCTTGCCCATCTGCCTCGCTACCAGGGCCGCGTGGCTGGTCATCCCTCCGCGTGAAGTCAGGATACCGTCCGCCGCGTCCATGCCGGCGATATCTTCCGGAGAAGTCTCGTGTCGCACCAGGATCACCGGACCCTCTGCGGACATCTCGACCGCCTTGTTCGCACTGAGAGCGATCTGTCCGGTGGCGGCGCCGGGGCCCGCCGGGAGACCCTTCTCGAGAACGTGAGCGCTCTTCTTCGACTTTGGATCGAACACCGGCCGCAGCAGGTGGTTCAGGTGATCGGGCTCGATCCGAAGGAGCGCCTCGGGCGCCTTGATGAGCCGCTCGCTCACCATGTCCGCGGCCATCCGAACAGCGGCGAAACCGGTGCGCTTTCCCGTCCGCGTCTGGAGGAGCCACAGGTGTCCGTTCTCTATGGTGAACTCCAGATCCTGCATGTCCCGATAGTGTTTCTCCAGCTTCTTCATGATCTTCAGGAGCTGCGTATACGACTTGGGGAAAACTCGCTCCAGGGACTGTGCTCCGGCCGCTTTTGCGTCCAGAAGGTGCGGCGTCCGAATGCCGGCCACCACATCCTCACCCTGTGCATTTGCGAGCCACTCGCCGAAGAAGACATTCTCCCCCGTGGCGGGATCCCGCGTGAAGGCAACGCCGGTGCCGCAGTCGTTCCCCATGTTGCCGAAGACCATCGCCTGAACGTTGACTGCTGTTCCCCAGTCGGCCGGAATGTTATTGAGGGCGCGGTAGGTGACCGCCCTCTGGTTGTTCCAGGATCCGAACACGGCGCTGATCGCTCCCCAGAGCTGATCCATGGGATCCTCGGGAAATTTCTTCTTTGCGGCGGTGATGATCTTCTTGGATCCCGCCACGATCTTCTTCAGTTCGGCGACCGGCAGCTCATGATCCTGAGTGACCTTCAGCCTGGCCTTGGATTTCTCCATGAGGTCCTCGAAGGCATGTCGGTGCACGTCCAGCACCACATCCGCGTACATCATGATGAAACGACGATACGAATCGTAGACGAAGCGCTCGTTGCCGGACCGCGCGGCCAGGTTGGCCGCCACTTCATCGTTGATGCCCAGATTCAGAATGGTGTCCATCATCCCGGGCATGGACGCCGGCGCGCCGGATCGAACCGAAACCAGAAGCGGGTTCTTCTTGTCGCCGAATCGTTTGCCCGTCTCTGCGGCTATCTTGTTCAGCGCCTTGCCCACCTGCGCGTCGAGTCCACCGGGGAGCTTGTTGCCGGCCTCGAAGTATATCCCGCACACTTCGGTGGTAATTGTAAAACCGGGTGGCACCGGTATCTTGATATTGACCATCTCCGCCAGGTTGGCGCCTTTTCCACCGAGAAGCTGCTTCATGGATGCATCGCCCTCGCCGCCCTTGTTGCCGAAGGAATAGACCAGTTTGTGAACTCGCTTGACCATATGATTCACCTTTCTTGAGACTCCAAAATCTGTTTCTTGGCTTGAATGTCCTGGCAATCGCCGAAGAGATCATCTAGACAGGTAGGGCAATTGTCAACAACTTGGAGCGTTGAAATGAGTATACAACCCGAGCTGATGGAAATCCTGGCGTGCCCCAAGTGCAAGGGCAGCCTCGAACAAGTGAAAGAACCCGAGGGGTTCGGTTGCGTTGAGTGCAATCTTCTTTTCAAGACCGAGGACGACATCCCCAACTTCCTGATCGACGAGGCCGTCACCTGGAAGAAATCGTAACTCGTCAATCGGGGAAGACGACCCTGATCCTGATCCTGCTCGTTCTCGGCCTGTCAGCCGTCGCCACAGCATGTCAGACCAACGCCACCGACCAGGATATTGAAAAGATGTGCGCGCACCTCATGGAACTGCGAAGTGACATGAACATCGAAACCAACGTGAAGAATTGCATCGCTGACGCAAAAAAAGAAGGGATCTCAAGCAGGCAGGCTCTTTGCCGAATATCGGCCGTGAATGTAACCGAATACTGGGTCCGATGTCGCACCGGCAGTGTCAGATGACTTGTTGCGAGGCCGGTCTGGCACCAGTAAGCGCCTTTAATATCGCAGACTTGTCGAATCCCAAAAGTAGCTT
>JAUVAN010000498.1 GCA_030591725.1 Deltaproteobacteria bacterium | reverse complement strand
CCCGCAGATCATCGGCCTTCTGCCGCGCGACGGCCTGGTCCCGTGGAGTGAGCGCATCGTCGCCGAGGACCTGATGAACCACGCGTTTCTCCCGGGTGGAGTCCTCGCCACCTACCGAGTGGCGGGCGACGAAGGGACCGTGTTCTTCAGTGACCTGGCGGGTGAGCGTGCGGTCACCGAAGCGATGGCCGAGCTGCGTGCACACCACGACCAGTGGGGCGAGATCGTCGACGACATCGACTCGATCGGGGATGGAGGGTTCCGTTTCTCCGACCCCGGGCTGGGTTCCGGTGCGGTGGTCTCCACGGGTTTCTTCGTAGTGGGAGTTCACGGCGGTCTGCCGTTCGACGTGCAGATGGATCTGCTCGGCCTGCTCGTCGACAGTCTTGCCCCCGCGTCAATGTGAATAGTGCCGCCTTTTCATGACGTGCTGCCCGTTCAGCTCACCCACGATCTCGAGTGAAAAGAGATCGTCGAAGCGGGTAAAGCCGTCGGTAATGTTTACGATCTCAAGCATGTTCCCTCCCTTTTCCCCATCTCCGTGACAGGATCGGCGCTCCCGCCAGGGGCTACTTCTTGACCTGGTAGCGGCCCGGTGCGTCAAAGGCAATAATGGCGCGATATCCCGCATGGACCGTGGCTCCGTGCACCTGGCCCGCCGGGATGAAGAAGGGCTGGCCCGCAGCATGAAACTCGGCGGGGCCGCCCTCGCGGCGCAACTCTACTTCGCCACTGACGGGCAACTCCCACTGATCCTCGTGGGAATGGTCGGGCACTTCTACCGTTTCGAGAAACTCGACGAAGACGACCTGCTTGTCCTGGCCCTGCATCAGCCAGCCGGTAACACCGGGTAGAGGCAGGTCAATTTGCGGCAGAGACCGAATAAACTCCGGGAAGACGTCCTTGTCAATCATGTCCAGTTCCTTTCATGGGCACCACCCCGGCATTTTCGCATTGATCGCATGGGTGCATGGGTGTCACGTTCAGAATGTTCACTCTGAGAGGCGCTGAGTTGAATCATCTCCCGTCTTGATTCGTAAAAAGTGCCCAACGATTTTAACGATTTGTAACCCAACGGCCGTCATTGATGTCTTCCTCGAACCCGTTACGACAAAAATGTTAGAAACGTTGGGTCTGGCACCCTCCTCCTTAAGAAACCTTGGTTGAAATATCAATTGTTGAATGCTAGACTCAAATTCCTCAGTTATCCAATCATATAGAACCAAGAAGGAGAACCAGAATGAACCTACGGAACATCTTGATTTTGACCATGTGTGGCATGACCAGTCTCTTCGCAGGATGCGGCGGATCATCCGATGGTGTTTCCCAAGAGGCCGGCGGGCCCCAACCGGAAACTCAGGTCCAAGAGGCCCCCGCCCTAACACCGGACGAGCAGGTCGCGGGACTCGATGCAATGTGCGCCGAGGCGCAACCCGCGATGGTGGCCCGCCAGGCCGAAAACTCACTCTTCAACAGAGTTGGAGGTCGTGAGGGCATCCACGAGATGGTCGCCGACACCGTTCGGCGCCACCAGATCAACGAAACCATCAAACACACGCTCGACGGCGTCGATCCAGATCTCCTGACCGAGCGCGTCACCGACTTCCTCGTTTTGGCAACCGGCGGCCAGGGTGAATATCACGGTCGGGACATGGTTGCCGCCCATAGCCATTTGAATCTCAGCAACGCTGATTTCCTCGCCGCAGGCAGTGACCTGGGAGCCGCGATGGATGCCGCAGGCTGGGGCGAGAATGAGAAACAGGAATTGCTCTGCGCCTT
>JAUVAN010000111.1 GCA_030591725.1 Deltaproteobacteria bacterium | reverse complement strand
GAAACGTCGCCCTGGAACCGGAAGAACCCAATGGCCCCGAGGGCCAACCCGAATAGAATTCCGAGAAGCGAGCCGACGAGTATCTCGCTTCCGACTACCCGCCAGAATTTCTTGACCTCGATTTGCCTGGTGGCAAGACCGCGCACGACGATGGCCAGGGACTGGGTGCCCACGTTTCCGGCCATTCCGATGATCACCGGGATGAACGCTGCCAGTGGGAGATAGCGCGCGAGGGTTTCTTCGAATCCGGTGATCACGAAGGAGGCCAGGATGCCGCCGACCAGGGCTGCGGAAAGCCACGGCGCGCGAAGCCAGATCGACCTGAGTACGGACCTCCGTTCGTCGTAATTATCACCGGCGCCCGCCATCTTGAGAATGTCCTCGGTGGCCTCTTCCCTGATGACGTCGATAACGTCGTCCACTGTTACCATGCCCACGAGCCTGTTCGTATCATCTACCACAGGCACCGCCAGGAAGTCATATCGAGAGACTATCCGAGCAACCTCCTCCTGGTCCTCCTCCGTTTTGACCGATACCACCTGCGGATTCATGATGTCCTTGATGATCGATTCGGGCCGGCAGGTGACTATCTGACGCAGGGAAAGCACGCCCACAAGAGAATCGTGGTCATTGACCACGTAGAGATAGAAGGCCATCTCCACATCCGGGGATTCCTGGACAGTGAGAATGGCCTCCGATGCGGTCACGTCCTGGGAAATGGTCAGGACGTCCGGGCTCATGATACCGCCGGCCGTGGTCTCCCCGTACCGAAGTAGTTCGGTGACTTCTTCGGATTCCTCCACCGGCATGGCCTCGATGATCCTGGCCGCCAGGTTCTCGTCCAGCTCTCCGAGGAGGTCGGCGCTGTCGTCACTCGACATCTCTCGAATAATGGCCACCGCGCGATCCAGCTCCATCTGCTCGACCAGTTCGATCGCCATTCGCATGGACAGGGCGGAGACCACCTCCGCTTGCATTGCGTTGCCACCCGCGAGAGCCAGGAGGCGCAGCTGATCCTCCGGAATAAACTGGTCGAGGACCCCGGCGAAATCCACCGGGTGCGTGCGCTCCAGGATCTTGCGGATGTTCGGTCCCGCATTGCGCCGAAGAAGCCGCTTCAGGGTATCTGCGAACCTGTGGCTCTGGTGTTGCGCTTGCGCCATAACTTGTTCTCCGGACGCTCTACAGGCCGGCCAGTGTCTTTGCGCAGCCGGCCCCCACCTCGCTGGTGGGATCTATTTCGTGACAATGTTCGAAGGCATTCCTGGCCTCCGCCTCGTCATTCAGTCTCAGGTGGGTCATTCCGAGCAACTGATAAGGTTCCTGCATCTGATCGCATCCACCGTTCGTTATCTGTATCGCTCCTTCGAGGCTTGCGAGGGCCATCTGGTACTCGCCCTTGTGATAATAGGCCTCACCGAGTCTGTATTTTCCCACGCAGAACAGGGGCTGGTCGAAAAGAGCCAGACGCAGGATTTCCACCGCCTTGTCGTACTCGCCCAGTTCGATATACGCCCAGCCCAGGTTGCCCATGGCCAGCCAGGGCTCGCGGTTCAGAACCTCCTGCGCGGCTTCCTTCAGCATTACCACCGCCTCGTCAAGCTGACTGGTCAGGATCAACAACACACCCATACTGTTGAGGGCCTCGACCCGTATGGCCGGCCTGCTCGTGTCGCGAAGTTTGAGCGCCATGCGAAGGTGCTTCTCGGCCAGATCGTATTCGCTTCTTCCGAGTCTGATGGTGCCGAGCAGGTAATGAGCATTGTCGTTGTTCGGATCGATATCCACCGCCCGTGTAAGGTGCCGTATGGCCTCCAGGTTGTTGTGCTCCTGGAACCATGCCACATACGCCGCCTGATAGAATCGTTCCGATTTTCTTGCCTCAGCCTCGGGAATATCGGCAGCGCCGCAAGCGACCATAAAGACCCCCGCGAGAAACAGGGTGATCGGATGTGTGCCTTTCATCATCGTCTCCTTCGCCCAAGCCTGCATAATTCGCCAGCCTGCCGATAAGGCTGCGTATCAGGAATACGGGTTTCGGTCAAGGAGAGGGCCGGTGAAAAGCGCTTTGTTACCGCGATGTTACCGCCGAAACGACTCAGATTGCGTTGATCGTATAGCGCTTCTTGATCTCGGTTATTTGCGAGGCGTTGCACTTGAAAGAAACGTGGACCAGATCCATTTTGATAATGCTACCCTCCTCGTGTCCGGCGCCGATGAGGATCTCCAGCTTGTCGGAGGACGACACGGATTTTCGCCCCCCGGCCGGGTTCTTCCTTGCTATGATTTCGACCTTGTTCTTTCCCTTCACGAACCAGGCGGAGATCTCCGTTATGATCGTCGGAGACCCTGACTTGATCAGCTTGCGCTCGATGCCGTTGACCTTGATGATCAGATCATATTGTGCGCGGCCGTTTTTGGAGGGCTTGGTGGCGAGGAAATATCGGGAGGCGAGTCTGGGGTTGGCGCCGGCTTCCGCCTCGGTGGCAGACGTGCCGGAAGGCTCGGAGTCGTCGTCCACAACCTCAACCTTGTATTTCGAGGAGTTGATGTGAATGTCCCCGTTGTGGTCTATGAAGACGGTGGACTCCTTGAAGGTCTGATTCCGCACGCCGCTTATGTCCACACCGTTCAGATATACGTTCGCCGCCATCACCGTCGGCGCCGCCGCTACGAGCGCCGCCACAAGTATCATCGAAAGAAAGCCGTTGCTTCGCATATTTCATGCCTCCCGCCTGGTAAGCTTCTGCCAGCTAGCTATTTGACGTCTGTAAAAGAACGAGATTCTAGGTTTTCTTCAGTTCTTCCTTCATTCCCATGAGTCGATAGAGTTTTTGGAGCGCGCCCACGTCGTAAATCTCCAGTTTCTCCCCGACGATTCCCAGGTACCTGTTCTCCTTGAGCTGGAGGATCCCCCTCTTGACGGAGTCCACGTCGAGCCCGATGCGCGAAGAGATCTCGATGGGCGAAATGCTGAGCATCACGTGGGATTCCGATGGCGATTCCAGGTTCGAGAGCCTGATCAGGGTGTTGACGATCTTGCTCTGGGAGTCGCGCAACAACATGTTCTCGATGCGCTCCTCGGAAGCTCCGAGGCGCCGGATGAGCTGACCGATCAGCTTGAGCGCGATATCCGGTTGATCTCGCATCAGTGTCTCGAAGGCGTTGGACACAAAGGCCAGCACGCGGCAGTCACCCAGGGCCACAGCCGAGGCCGTTCTCAAGTGCCCTTTTTCCAGGGCGTTCTCGCCGAAAATATCCCCCACCTTGAGAATGTTGATGTCTCTCTCCACGTGCCGAACTTTTCGAATGAGCCGGACGCGGCCCTCCAGGATCATGAAGACCTCGGTCGCCTCCGTCTCCTCGGCAAAGATGAGATCGCCGCCACTGTAGCTCTTGCCGAATTTCGTGAACAGGCGTTCCGCGTTTTTGGAAGTGATATCCATGGTGCCCACAATTCTAGACCATGCCTCGCCAAAAGCAATAAGGCTTCAATCAGGGGCGACATATGTGGGGATGATTTAAATTCCATCGACACTCGATCGGCCAGAACGTTGCGTGTACAATCCCTTCTCACAAGGAGCGAGAACGATGAGCAAAGAAAAGAAGCTCCAAATCCGCAACAGCACCGCCGAGTTTCTGATCTTCACCCAGCAGGCGGGCGAGGATGGCATCGAAGTTCGCGTGCAGGACGAGACCGTCTGGCTGACGCAGAAGCTGATGGCTGCGCTGTTCGAGGTAACGGTTCCTACCATCAACGAACACATATCCAACCTTCTGCAGCAGGGTGAAATCACCACATCGGCAACTATTCGGAAATTCCGAACAGTTCAAACAGAGGGGCGCCGGGAAGTTTCCCGAAACTTGGATTTCTACAACCTCGACGCCATTATCCCCGTCGGCTTCCGGGTGAAGTCCGCCCGTGCCATTCAGTTTCGCCGATGGGCGACCGGTGTACTGCGTGACTTTGCCATTCGCGGCTATGTGCTCGACAAGGAGCGGTTGAAGAACGGCGCCTTCTTCACCAAGGAGTACCTTGATGATCTGTTGGCCGAGATACGCGAGATCCGAGCCAGCGAGCGAAAGTTCTACCAGAAGCTCACCGACATCTATGCCACGGCCATGGACTACAACGCGGATGCCGAGGTCACGCAGACTTTCTTTGCCACGGTACAGAACAAGCTTCACTTCGCCATCCACGGTTCCACAGCCGCCGAACTCATCCTGAAGCGGGCGGATAGCGCCAAGGAACGGATGGGTTTGACAACCTGGAAAAACGCTCCGCACGGAAAGATCATCAAACCGGATGTTTCGGTCGCCAAGAACTATCTGACCGAGAAGGAGTTGAAGTCACTCGATCGCTTCGTGACGATGTATCTCGACTACGCCGAGGATCAGGCAGAACGGAGCATCCCCATGACCATGCGGGATTGGGCAAGCAAATTGAACGCGTTTCTTCAGTTCAACGAGCGGGAGATCCTCGACAACCCTGGCAAGGTGAGTCGGGAGGTTGCCGGATCCTTTGCTGAGAGCGAGTTCAGTAAATACCGAGTCGTGCAAGATCGGCTCTTCGAGTCCGACTTCGATGGCCACATCAAGAAAGCCCTGAAAGGCGGCGCGGAGGAGCTATGAACGAATCTGAAACCAGAGCCGAGCCGATCATTATAGGCAATCACTGACCACAGTGATGAATCAGTGAGTTCAGTATATTTCTATTTGTGGAGCTACTATTCGGGAGGGTTGAATTCGGGTTTTGGAAGAGCTGTATATTCGTCGAACTGCAAGGATCTACTTTTTGTTACAGATGGGATATCGTAATGGTTCCTTAAGAAACCTCCTTGTACGAGCCACAAGCACAAAAGGGCGTTAGAGCCCGGGAAATGACTGCGGCTTTTCAAGAAGACGCCTGATATCCAGGCCGAGGAACGGCTGGCATGTACGAGTTTCTAAAAGGACATGGCACAGAGACGATGGTATAATCTCAAAATGTTTATTCATCCCCTGGGGAGAAAGGATGACCAGATGCGCCACTCACATATATTTGTTCTCTGCGTTCTTGCCGTGGCTGCCCTCGGATGCGGGGATAGCTCGCCCGGGATGAACCCGGATGCCGGCACCGGCGATACCGACTCGGACAGCGACTCGGACACCGACTCGGACAGCGACTCGGACAGCGACTCGGACACCGACTCCGATTCCGATGCCGAATACGACTGCACGCCCACGGATCAGGACGAGGAGACCGCGTGCACGCCCGAGTCCGAGTGCTGCGGATTCCCGGATCCGGACGACGGCGCCGAGGTGGACTGGGACAACGGCGAGTGTTGGGGTGAATGGTACAGCGGCGACGCCTTGTACGAGATCATGTGCGAGGATCTGGGCGGGTCAGAGCCGATCTGCTGGTGCATCGAGCACCAGGACGCGATCTGCGAGCCCACTACCCAGAACCCGGATCTGGCCTGCACTCCGGCCGAGGATTGCTGCGGCTTCCCCGAAGCCGAGGGCGATCCGATGATCGATACGTTCAGCGAAGGGTGCGAAGGAGAGTGGCTCGCCGGCGAGTCCTACTACTACGTCGGTTGCGAGAACCTCGGTACCGGGGAGGCGCTCTGCTACTGCTGGGAGGGGGAGGGCATGGTCTGCGAGCCGACCACGGCCGATCCTCTGGCAGCTTGTGAACCGGCGGATCAGTGCTGCGGGTTCCCGACAACCGGCGAAGACGGCTGGGTCGATGATTGGAACCAGGGGTGCGAGGGTGAGTATCTCGTCGGCACGACCGGCTACTACGTGATGTGCGAAAACCTCGGCACCGACGACGAGTACTGCTTCTGCGAGGAGTGGGACGAGGGGGATGAGTGGAAGAAGTAGAGTCTTAATTTCCAGGCAACAGGGCTTCAGAAAGACGCCTTGGCGCGGAAGAATGCGAGGGACGGTCCTGCGGCGGGCATGCCGAACTTGGACTCGTCGTGTCCCAGGAGGAAGTAGCTCCCCAGGGCCATCTCCAGGCCGTCGACGGGCCGGACGACAATAGAGGGAAAGAGGACGAGGGATCCGATGGTTCCGTCATTGGTGGCGCCCATGGCGAAAGATTCCACTCGGCCGTCGCCGTCGTCGTCGAGGGGGATATCGTCGTCCTCGTGGGGGAGCTCGCCCATGCCGACCAGCCGCAGCAGCAGGCGATCCTGCAGCATCTTGATGTCCACGGTGGCGATCCAGTAGTTGTTGATGGCGTGTGATCCGAACTCGTCCAGGAAGCCGTGCAGAAACTGAGCGGTGACGAACAGGTGCTCGTTGATGGAGTAGTCGGCGCCTATTGTGTACTTGAAATACGCCTGGTCGGTCACCACGTCACCGACGATCACCTCGGCCCCCGGCGCTACCTCGGTGATGTCGAAAGACATCTCCACTGTTTCGGGAAAGAACACCGCCCCCTCCAGCCAGAACCCGGCGTCGTCGAGGAAGGGCAGTTCCCCCACGATATCGAAGCCGAGTACCTGTTTTTTGGGGTAGACCAGTTTGACTTCCGAATCCACGTCGAGGATGGGCGTCCCGTCTGCGGCGGACTCGCCGGCCCGCTCGGCGGTGGAGTAGCTCTTAACGGGGACCGGGAAAGTGTCGATACCCTTGTAGTAGGAGAGCGACATGTCGAACATGCCCACCAGCCATTGCATCCTCAAGCCCACCTGGGTGTTGGCCATGCTGAATTCGGGCATGGATGCAACCACGTGGGGCTGGTGGACGTTGTAATACTCGGGGTTGCGCAGATAGATGTTTCTGATGCGCTCCGCCCTGAGTCTGGTTTGCGGGTTGACGAACGGAAACATGGACTCGGGATCTCCAACCGCCAGCAAGGCGGAGCTCGGTACCATGGCGGGCTGGAACACCGGCACCCAGACCGCGGTGAAGATGAAATTGTCGCCCCCGGGATTCCAGTCGAGTCTGATCATCTCGTTGGCCATGAGCTCTCCGAGCTTGAGCGGATCCTCCATGTCGGGGGCGTTGAGATTATTGGTGGGGTTGAACACGTCCGATGCGCCCCACTGGACGATCTGGCGTCCAACGCGCAGGTCCAGGTACGGCAGGATCTCTATCACCTCGATGTAGGCCGCCTGGCTCTCGAAATGATACGGGGAGACTGCATTTCGCGTCGTGAGGCCCTCGAACTCCGTGTCTCTGGTGAAGCCGGTCCAGACAAACTGGATATCCCCCACGAAACGGAGCCTGTCCGGTACCAGCGATGCCCTGAGATCGAAGCCCAGGGCGGTCTGGTTGCGGTAGATACCGGGTTTGTCAACCCGGTGCACCGACGCCCACAGATCGTTCTCGACAAATGCACCCCAGTCGACCTCGACGTCCGCAGCAGCAGCGGAAGCCATCGACACCGTCGCAGCGATAATGGCGATGATAAAAGCGATTCTCGTCATGTCGGCGAACTATCGCAAGAAGGTCGGGCAAGGTCAACCCGACCCTCAATCCCCGGCGTCCGGGCCGGCGTCGACGACATCGATCGTGGCCTTTTCGATGCCCATCTGCTCGAGCTGCTCTTTCGCCACGGCGAGGTCCGGCGCCAGGGTCAGGGCGATGGTGAACGCCTCGGCGGCGAGAAGATACTTGCGCTGCCCGCGATAGGCCAGCCCCAGGTTGAAGGCCGCCTCGGGATAATGGGGCTCGATCTCCAGGGCCTTGCGGTGATGCTGAGCCGCCTTTTCGAGGAGGCCCGCCGCCGCGTACACGAGCCCCAGGTTGTTGTGGGCCTCCGCGTCGTCCGGTTGGATCCGGAGCGCCGCCCCGTAGGCCTGAGCCGCCGCCTTCAACCGCCCCTCCTCCTGGAGAGCTATTCCCATATTGTAGTGCGCTTGCGCGCTGTACGGATCCAGACCCAGCGCTCGGGAGTGGTATTGCCTGGCGTTCGCCCATTCGCCGCGTCCGGCCTCGACAAGTCCGAGCATGTCCCAAGCCTCGGGGAGCCACTGTGCCCTCTGCGTCAGCTCCCGAAGCAGACCCTCTGCCTTCTTCAGCCGGCCCATGTTGCGATAGGCCTCCGCCAGGGAAAGCGAGGCCCCGTGAAGATCCGGATCGATATCGAGAGCCTTTACGAGGTGCGGGATAGCGCTTGCCGCGTCTCGAGACGAAAGGATCGCTGTTCCCAGGTTGTAGCGCGCCAGGGCGTTGTCGGGCTCTCGATCAACGAGGCCCATCAGCAACTTGATCGCCCGGTCGGTTTCACCCAGATCGAGGTGCAGCAGCGCCAGGTTGGTGATCGTTCGCCCGTCGTGCGGATCGATCTTCAGTGCCCTGTCATAGAGCTTCCCGGCGTCCTTGCGAAATCCCAGATTTCCCAGGTAGCTGCCGATCTCGAACAGCTTTTCCGGATCGTCGCCGTAGCGTTCCACCAGGGCCAGGTAGTACGAGCGGCCCCGATCCAGTCGCTCGCCGAACAGGGCGATCTTCTTGCCATCGGGCCACGCATCCCTCGCCCGATCGAGCATGCTGCTCAGGAGAAAACCCTGGGCCTCGAAGGCGGTCTCGAGTTTCGCCAACACGTCCGGTTCCCGATCTCCCATCCGAAAGAGGTAGGGGGCAACTCCGGAGCGCACCGCCAGAAGGAGAGCGGGCTCCATCCGCCGTCCCTCCGAGTGCTCGGTGATATAGGGCAGGAAGGGCTGGTTGTCGGTCTGGACCGGCATGCCCTTCGTCCATCCGGTCGCCACGGAGGGCGATGCCAGGAAGCAGTCCAGGATTTCCTCCGGGGAGGTCATGCCGTAGGGTTCCAGATCCTTCCGGATGCGCGGCTCCTCCAATCGTCGGGACAGCTCCCGGTAGTCGATGACCAGGGGTTTCAGGGTTCCCACGAGCTTGACGTACGCCACCTGTCCGTAAGTTTCGAAACCCACGTTGACCCATAGGGTGGTATGGGGAAAGGCCTCCATGAAAGTACGCACGATGATCTTGAATTCCCGCTCGGACAGCCCGTGGAGGGGGAGCCACTGCACCGCGATGCCGTCTTCTTCGAGGTGATCCCGCATGAGCTCGTAGAACTCCAGGGTGTACAGGATCCACGAGTCCACCGATTTTGGATGAGTGGAGTCCACCATCATCACATCGTATCGCTCGTCGCTTCGCAACAGAAACTGGCGCCCGTCGCCGATATGAAGATGGAATCGCGGATCGTCGAGCACGTTGTTGTTGATGTCGGCGAACTTCCGGGCCGCCTGTTCCATGGAGCCCGACAGCTCCACCACGTCCAGGCTCTGAAGTGGATGTCGGAGAGCCGCCCCTGCGGAGAGCCCCGCGCCCAGGCAGATCATGAGGCCCTTTTGCGGTCTGGGATGAAGAAGCGGTCCGAGGTGACCGAGCAGCTTGAAGCTCTGGTCGTGTACCAGCCGGGTGGTGACCTCGTTGACCGCGTTGATAAAAAGCTGGCGCTCGCCGTTGATCAGGTTTTTCGTCACCGAGACGGTCCCCGTGCGTCCCTCATCGTAGTAGATGATCTCCTGGTGTTTTTTACCCACCGCCTCCAGGAGCATTTTCCTGGGCATGTTCAATCCTGTCGACACGCCCACCGCGGCGACGACAAACAGGGCGAGCAGCGCCATCTTCACGACGCGGCGAGTCCCTTCCTCACATAGCAACAGGGGAATCACTCCTGCGGCCGCGACGATCCCGAGAAACGCGAAGGTGTTCTGGATTCCAATGGTCGGGATGATCGCGAACCAGGCGACGATCGATCCTGTGGCCGCGAAGATCCCGTTCACCATGATGGCGGTCCCGATCCTCTTGCCCGAGCTCGATGCGGGACCCGCGTAGAGAGCGCAGGCGGCCGGCAGTGATGCCCCTGCGAAAACGGCCGGCAGAAGGACGAGGATGGGCGTGAACAGGATCTCTCTGTAGAATTCGGTCCACAGGGATGTGGTGAGGCTGCTCCAGCCGGCCAGGTGGAATGGATCCCTTCCCAGGGACACCACGAGCGATGTCGCCGCCATGTACGAAATGAAAAGGCTGACGACCAGAAGGACGAGCATCCACGAGGCGACCTTCACAGGGTCGCGTTTTGACAGGAGCCGGTGAAGAAGGCCGCCGAGGCCCAGGCCCGCCAGGACAACCACCAGGAGAATGGCGAAGGCGTAGGTGTCGTGACCGAAAACGAAGGTGAGAATACGCGCCCAGACCACCTCTGAGGCGAGCATGACGAACCCGCCGACCCCTGCGGCGATCAGGGCGGCGACGGCGATCTTGCGAGCGGGGATACCAGGGTCGGACACGGGTTCGGGCCGGGCCTTCCTGTTCGCGACGTCACCGGAAATTTGGGAGACCGCGGCGACAATCAACGCGGCGACAATGCTGGCGCCGGCAGCCATGAAAGAGGTTTCGACGAGCCCGAGGGAGGGGACGGCCACGAACCCGGCGAAAGCGGCGCCGGCGGTTCCTCCCACGGTGTTGATTCCGTAGAAAAGGCCCACGCGATTCTTCACGTCCTCGGATACCGCCGCCAGGGCCCGGACCAGCACCGGGACCGAGGCCCCCATCATGCAGGCGGGAATTGCCACGAGCACTGCTGCGACAATGAGCCTCACCACGGCAGGCGCGCCGGATCCGGAAAGGGCCGGGATGACGAAGGGCATCACGACCGCGTAGACCCCAAGGGCCACCTCCGCGACCACGTAGATCTTCAGGGGGGAAGAGATGCGATCGGCCAGTCCTCCGAGGAGACGGGCGCCCAGGGCCATGCCCAGCATGAAGGAGCAAAGGACCAGGGCGATAGCGTCGGCGGAGTTGCCCAGGGGCACCACGAGCATGCGCGTCCAGACGATCTCGTAGGAAAGACCCGCGGCTCCGG
>JAUVAN010000397.1 GCA_030591725.1 Deltaproteobacteria bacterium | reverse complement strand
GTAACCGATCGCCTCGTGATCGGCCCGCTCGAAGGGGTCAGCCCGCAGGTCGAAGACCTTCGGCAGCCGGAGCGTCACAAATGGGTCCTGCCAGACATCGAAGCCGTGCGCGCGCTGCTCGGCGAAGACGATCTTCCACTTGTTGTAGCGCAGGTTCAGCAGGTTGCCGGTGTCGGAGAAGTAGAAGAACTCCCTACGCGGCCCTTCCTCCACTTCGCCTTTCCAGCGGGGCAGGAAGTTGTAGCCATCGAGGTGCACCTTGGTGTTGTCATTGCCAAACACCGGGCCCTTCAACATCCTCTCTTTCAGGTCGGTATCGCCGAGCGCCGCGGCAATCGTCGGGAACCAGTCGAGATGGGAGATTATGTCGTTCGAGATGCTGCCGGGCTCGATCACGCCCGGCCACTTGACAATCAGGGGCACCCGAAAACCGCCTTCCCAGTTGTCGTTCTTTTCGCCACGGAACGGAATGGTGCCGCCATCGGGCCAGCTGAACACCTCGGCGCCGTTATCGGTTGAGTACATCACCACGGTGTTCTCCGCGATCCCCAGTTCCTCGAGCTTATCGAGCAGGGTACCTACGTGGCCGTCGTGCTCGACCATGCCGTCGGCGTAGATGCCGTGGCCGGTCTTACCCGCGCTTTCCTTCTTGAGGTGGGTCCAGACGTGCATGCGGGTCGAATTCCACCACAGGAAGAATGGTTTTTCCGCCTTGACCGCGCGCTCCATAAAGTCCAGGCCGCCAGCCAGAACCTCTTCGTCGATGGTTTCCATGCGCTTCCGGGTCAAGGGACCGGTATCTTCGATCTTGCCGTCCGCAGTGGCTTTAATCACCCCGCGGGGTCCGAAGGCCTGGTGAAAGGTGCGGCCGTCGGGAAGCACCGCGTCGCCGGGATAGTCCTCGTTCTCCGGTTCTTCCTCGGCGTTCAGGTGGTAGAGGTTTCCGAAGAACTCATCGAAGCCGTGATTGATCGGCAGATGCTCGTCGCGGTCCCCGAAGTGGTTCTTTCCGTATTGAGCGGTCATATAGCCCTTCGACTTCAGGTATTCGGCGATCGTGGGATCCTCCTTCATAATCCCTTCTTTTGCGCCTGGGAGCCCGACCTTCAACAGACCGGTCCGAAAACCGCTTTGACCAGTTATGAAGGACGCCCGGCCTGCGGTGCAGGATTGCTCACCATAGGCGTCGGTGAAGATCAGCCCCTCTTTCGCGAGGCGGTCGATATTGGGCGTCTTGTAGCCCATCATGCCCATGTTGTAGGCGCTGATGTTCCAGTAGCCGATGTCGTCGCCCCAGATGAAGAGAAAGTTGGGCTGCTTGGCCTCCTGCGCATTCGCCTTCTGCGGCGCACTCATGATTGCTCCCGAGGCAAGAAGGCCGCCAACGGCTGCCCATGTTCCCGCTCTCCTCAGCGCTGCGTGGTTCTGCTTCATGGTTTCCCCCTTTCTATTCTGTTACTCACTTCATTTCGATCCGCTCATGGGAGAAGGGTAGCCTGTGGCGGAAAGGCTGTCTATAACACCTTCGTGGTATCGGGGTATCGGGGAGGGATGAGAGAGCCACCTGGCATAAGGCGGCAGAGAGCGTGGCTATCTGATCCTTGGTCCGACTACCCCGTCATTCACTTCATTGCTCTCTGCCTATCACCATCCCGGTTTCTCGTCAAGGTAAACACCCGCGCGATGGGTACCGGGCTGTTTCCGTCTTAGGGGTCGAGGTCTGACAACAGAGTCGATATAGATACTACTGGGAAGGAATTGGAGTGGCGGGCCATACGGGACGATTATCGCAACTTCCCGATGAGTCGAGAATGCGCCAAGATGGCACGGATAGTGGCCAACCTGGTGTGACAGGGCAGGTAAAACACTTCTCCCTCCTTCTCCTTTCAGTCAGGGCGAATCGCCCCTCATGGATGGAATCTGCCCAGCGCCTATTCTCGTGACAGGCTGTCCACGACGGTTCCAGCAAAACTCGCCGGAAACGACACGAGCACCACGCGTTTGAGCGCGATGGCTACGGTCTCTACCGTGGTTAACCTATTGAGAGCAAACAGGATCTGTGCGCTCACTATCATCATCACGATGTAGACGCCGAACACCCTGCGCAAAAAGTTACCTAAATTGCCTCGCAAGCTGCCGGAGAAGTAACGATGATACGTGAAGAGGGCAATGAAGAGGAGTGAGTTGAGTGACAGATACAGCACTCGCGACGAGGAAAGCGATTCACTGATCGTCCAGACCTCTTCCGTGACTGCAATCGGAAATGCCAGCACACAGCTGCCCACGACGATTTCTGCGAAATCCCGTATTTTCAGTCTATAACCGGTCCGTTCGTCCATGGCACCCTCTATGACTACTCAGGCCTATAGTGTTCCTGTCGCGCTATTTTCACAAGCGTCCCCGCCTTCAGCCGCCGGTTCACGGGAAGGTCATTGATAAGCGCTGTGTACACCACAGTCCAGCGGTTGCCTGTCCGCCCCCCCAGTTGGCCCAGGCTTTCATCTTCCAGCGCCTCGACCGCGCGCACCCGCAGGGCGTAGATTGACTTCCAATCTTCCTCTGCAAGCGGGCGCAGGCTTAGTGCGGTGTTGCGGAGATCCTTGCGATAGCGGTCCGCACATGCGCCGATGAGCTGGTATGTTACCCCGCCGATTCGGGCCCACAGGTAATGGAGATACGACCGCTCGCCGCCTCGTGGCGCCTCCTCCTCGACGCTCACGTAGTACCCCGTCCACTCGGGGCTATCCACCGCCCGGCTCTCCAGCGGCTCGATCTTGTGCTCCTTCTAGAGACGCTCCACAAAACGGTCCGCGTAGGCGGTCGGGGCTTCGTCCCCGGCGACACCGACGAGCGCGACGGCTCTTTGCTCTTCCGCAAAGGCGCCTACGTAACTGGGCGTGTTCAGGGTCGTCCATCCCTCGGGGAAGGTTATGGTGAACCCCATGTCCGCCTGATAGAACTGGTCACCCCGAAAGACGCCCTGTGCTGGGTTAACGTCATACCAGATGCCGTCCAGCTTACCAAGAAACTCCTGCCGGTCGGAAGCGATAGGAGCCTCCGGGGACCACTCGATGCCGTGCGCTCTGGCGGTGATGTCTTCCACCCGGTCAGGAGTGGTCGGGTGGGAGTCGAAGAAGCTCGGTTGTTAGCGGTTCATTATTCTGGTACGTTCCACCGACGAGCGCTCTCGAAGCTTGCCCAAGCGCCTCAGATCTGCATACACCCCTCGCGGGATCATCACCTCTCTACCCCTGCCTTGAGCAGCAAGGTCCGAGATAATCCTTGAATCCTTACTGTCATTCTTCTCTGGAGAATTGTCCTCAAACTCCTTTGCCTTCTTGGTATGGGCAGGATTTATGCCGACCACTGAATAGCCACCCCAGGTTAGAAAGTGCATCAAGGCATGGCCATAGTGGCCGGATGACTCTATGGCAAAAACGATCGCCCTTAAGCCTGAGCTGGCTCTCACCGATTCGGCTCTGGCCAGGAGCTTCTCGAACCCGCGGCGATCATTGGAAAACGAGTAGGCCTTCTTCTTGATACCGTCGCCCAGGCGAATCGTGGCTACATGACGCCTCTTTGCTACATCGATGCCGACCACCAACACCTCCGGCTTGATTACCGCTCCACGGTTTGCTTTACTGTACATGGGTTGCCTCCTTGC
>JAUVAN010000510.1 GCA_030591725.1 Deltaproteobacteria bacterium | reverse complement strand
GTGAACCCAAATCTGGACGTAGCATATCTCGAGGCATGGTTCGCCGTAGATGAAAATACCCCTGTGATCCTGGAGATTCCAGAGGTCGAGGGACTATATTACACAGCACAGCTTTGCGACGAGTGGGCCGAGATTATCACCAACATAAATGAGCGCAATTACCCTAATACCCCATATGGGAAATTTGCATTGGTCCTCAAGGGATCAAATCCAGAGATCCCCGAGGATGCCGTGCGGGTGGAGGTGCCATCCAGGAAAGTCAAGCTGTTGGGACGCGTGGAACGACAGGGTGATGATGAAAGAGCTGTGACACTGCAACATCAGTTCAAGATCATCAAGCTCGGGGAACCCACGATCGAGCCTGCCATTGATATCCCCATGTTCACAAACGGGGAACCTATTACAGTAGACGTCTTTAAAAAGCCGATGGTTGAGAAGGTCATCGCAAGCGCCCCGGACGCCATGGTCTCCGTTGCATCCGACATGCAGAAAAAGGTCATGACCGTTGCCGAATTTGTCTCCAAGAGCGAAGTCAATCGGGCGACAATTGACAAAATAGTAAGGCAAGAGGCTTTTCCGGCGCTCCTTGCATATCTCAAGAATTTCGGGGATAAACGCGGCGGATGGAGCAGCACCAGGGAGTTCATTAAGTTCGGTGACGAGATGTGGTTTCGCTGCATCGCTAACTTCGCCGGCATCTGGTGGAATTCTTCCGAGGAAGTGGTCTATTACATCGGGGAAGAGGATGATAACGGAGTGCCGATCAATGGTGATAACGTCTACGTCATTCACTTCAAGCTTGAGGATCTCCCCCAGAAATACGTTAACGCCTACTGGTCGCTGACGTTGATGGACTTGCCAAACTACCGGGTGATTCCGAACAAACTGAATCGCTACAACTTCAACAACCTCTCCAAGTTTGAGTATGAACCGGATGGTTCACTGAAGCTCTATCTGGCATGCGAACTACCCAAGGGCGCGCCGCAGGCAAACTGGCTTCCGTCGCCCAAGGGTCAACCGTTCACTCTCAACCTGCGAATGTATGTGGCGAAGGGAGATGTCCTGTCGGGAGAATACTATGTGCCGCCGATCACGAAAATGAACTGAAAACCCAACCCGGATAAACCTGAGGTGAGTTGAACGCGCACGAGAGGGAGGGATCATGAGGAGTGCCATTGCGAGACAGCTGCTCTCCATCCTGTTGTGCGCCGCGTTCCCTCTTGCGGCTGCCGGCGGTGCGGCGGAGCAGCTTCCTGATGACCTTATGAGCATCATCGACTCGTTCTATGCCGCCGTCGAGAACGATAGCATCGAGGCACGGGTGGCGCTCCTGGACGACGAGGTCGTCATGATGCCGAACCACTGGACGATGACGACCGGGAAGGAAGCGGTCGCTGCCGGGCTGCGGGCGGGCGCGGGCGGTGTCTTCAGGATACGTGACCGCGAGATCGTCCACGCGGACGTCAGCGACAGCCTGGCCTACACCGTGAACTCGTACTACTACACGTGGCACGCGCCGGAGGACGAGGCGCAGTGGCACAAGACGAAGAACGTCCACGTCTGGGCCAGGGATGCGGAAGGCG
>JAUVAN010000138.1 GCA_030591725.1 Deltaproteobacteria bacterium | reverse complement strand
GCGCTCCAGCCGGTCTCCCTGGTCCTGAAGAAAAGGGGCGTCAGCACCGTCGTGGTCTTGTAGTTCACCTCGTCGGTGAATCGCCAAAAAAGCGGGGGCAATACCGTCAAGTATGTCTTGTCCCTGTTGCGGCCTGCAAAAAACAGTGGCGGAATGCCGCGATCGCTGTCGCCGCGATTTCGGTAGTCGTAGTACCATCCTGCCCACAAGAACCCGCCGTGCTTGTTCTTGAAGTTCCAGAACAACGGCGGCAACACCTGATACTCGGACTTGCGTCGTTCGTCTTTTCCGAGGAAAACGAGCGGCGCCAGGCCCAGGTTGTATCCATGATCGTCTCGATTGTAGTAAATCGGTGGAACTATGTCCGTCTTGAACTCCGGATCTCGAAAACGCCAATAAAACGGGAAATACACGTCGGCGCTCGAAGGTCCCTCGCGATACCTCCAGTAGAAGGGCAAGAGCCCGAGGTCTTTTCGGGCACCCTCCCCGGTTCTCTGCCTGGAGTAGAACAGAGGAAAAATGGCCGTAGTGGAGACGTGCTCGGATTTTTCGGAGTAGTAGGGCGGAATAATGAACCGCTTGATTTTGGGCTCGTAGTCCTCCTCCAGCTCCTTCAACTCGATGCCGTCCAACCCAACAGCGCCCTTGCTGGAAGATTTCTCTGCCTTCTCGTCGTCGGACTCCTCGATGCCTGCTTCTTCCTCGAAGTCATCGGCCACGACCGGGAATGGCAGGAAGATCATCGCCAGCATGAAAGCCGACAATGCGACGGTAGTGTATCTGTCTGTCACTTGTGCGCCTCTAGACGCTCGTCAAGGTCGGACAACGACACCTCTTCCTGGGATCCGTCCTTCATATTTCGCCAGGTCACGTTGCCTCGCGCTGCTTCGTCTTCTCCTGCGATGATCGCAATGATCGCTCCGTAACGATCCGCGCGCTTCAACTGCGATCTCAGACTTCCCTCCCTGTAGGACACTTCGATCTTGTTTCCTGCCTTCCTCAAGGTTCTGGCCAGGGTAATCGCCCTGTCCAGCCCTCCATCTCCTATTCCGGCAACGTAGATCGTGGGTCGCACAGCGACGGAGGCGCCTGGACCCAACATGAGAAGCAGCCTCTCTATTCCAAAGGCAAACCCGATTGTGGGCGTCTGCTTTCCTCCAAGATCTTTCACCAGGTTGTCGTAACGCCCACCGCCGACGATCGTAGCCTGCGATCCCAGAGTATCTGATTCGCCCTGTATCTCGAAAATAGTTCTTGTATAATAGTCGAGGCCTCTCACCATCTTCGGCGCTACCTGATACGGCGTCCCGTTTTCATCAAGAAGTCTCTTGAGCTCATTGAAATGACCGGCGGCTTCTCCCGTGAGGTAGTCCAGCACAGACGGCGCCCCCGCTGCCGTCTCCACGCAATCGCGCACCTTGCAATCGAGCACCCTCAGAGGGTTGGTCTGGAGTCTTCGACGACAATCCGGGCACAGTTTGTCTAGATCCCCGGCGAAATACTCGACAAGCGCATCTCGAAATAGCGGGCGCGTCTCCTGATCGCCCAGACTGTTTATTTGAACCCTGACATTCTCAATTCCCAGGGCCTCCACGAACTGCACAGCCATGTCGATTATCTCTGCATCCGCAGTGGGCTCCTCCACTCCGATCAGCTCGGCGCCGGCCTGGTAGAACTGCCGGTATCTCCCCTTTGCGGGGCGCTCTCGGCGAAACATGGGGCCGACATAGTAGAATTTGGAGATGGGCTGCTGTCCGCCGATGTTGTGCTGAATGTACGATCGGATGGCCGAGGCTGTCCCCTCGGGCCGAAGCGCGAGCCTTGCGCCGCCCTTGTCCTCGAAAGCGTACATCTCCTTCTCGACGATATCGGTGACCTCACCTATTCCGCGCACGAAGAGTTCGAGCGGCTCCACTGCGGGTGTTCGGATTTCCTGGTAACCAAACCTGTCGACCAGCTCGCGAAAGGTCTCCTCGAGAAAATGCCACTTGGGCATCTCCTTCGGCAGGATATCGTGCATTCCCTTGACGGTTCTCAAGCTGTTCATTGGACGGACTTTAACAAGGGGTGAACGCGTGTCAACGTTCCTGTCTTGGTATTGGTGCTGTTACTGATTCAGGGAGAAGGCGGGACCTTTCCAGGATGGTGTTTTGAAAGGGTCTAGCCCTCCGGTGATGTGAGCATGAAGGGATATGTCACGATGACGATTCCTCCACCCTCAGGCTGCGGGAAGGTCCACCGACGCACCGCCTGGGCGATGCAGTTTTCGACCTGGGCGTTGCCCAATGTGGACGAAGCAACGGCGGCCATCTGGACAGCTCCCGTACCGGAGATGATGAATTTAATTGCGACACGACCCGACAGGTCAGGACGCTGGGCAAGCTGCTTCTCGTAGCAGAACTTGACCTCGTTGATGTGCCTGTGGACGATCCTTCGGATGACTTCCTTGGACAAGGAGCCCTTGACCATCGCAGCGCCGGAACGAATTCTGGGCGCCCTGCCGCGTCGTCCACCGAGGCCGCCCGCGCCGCGTCCGTACCCGGAACCGGATCCGCCGCCACCACCGTGACCGATGGTGTTGAGGTTACCCAGACCAATGGTGCCTTCACCGGTACCACCACCACCACGACCGGTACCACGCAGTCCGAGACCACCGTAACCGAAGTTCTCGCCGACCTGATTGCCCATCAGGGCGCCCAGTGCGTTCTCGGGATCGATACCAAGAGCCGTGTCCTGGCCGAAGGGTGATGTGGGCGCATTTGCCGCCGAAAGGTAGCTGAGGATACCGGCAGACTTTGCCATCTCCTTGGCCATTGAGCGCGCCATGTGCGGGTCCGGGTTGTCCTTTGGCCCTTTGATCCCGTAATGGTTGTCGGTCTTCTTGGAGTCGCGCTTACCCATCTGGCCTTCTTCGCCCTTATGGCGCTTTCCTTTACCGCCCTGCTCCTCGTCTTTTTTGTCTTTCTTCAGCCACTCGGGAACTTCGTCCTGTTGAATCTCCGCAGGGTTGAGCATGTACTTGATGAACCGGTTGTTCTCATCGAGCAAGTCGAGAGACAGGCCTTCGGGATCCGGCGGGATGAAGTAAATGAGGAACAGAAACACAGCATGCAGGATCATGGAGAACCCGGTGTAAATCTGCGACGTCCAGTCCAACTGAATTGGGGCCACGAATTTCTTTGGGTTGGGTACGGCATTTACGAGGAACGTCCACGGACCGAAGTCCATTTTTGTCCTGGCCTTGGGAGGCAGCGCGAAGCTGTAACCGCCTGGAACCTCGGCCGACGATTGGGCCTGCCCCCCGCTTACCATGTCCGCCAACGAAACCCTCTTACCATCCTCGTGGGTCACGTCACCGGCCCCACCCGGAAGGATGCTGACAGTGGCCCCGCCTCCGACGTGATTGACGACCAGCGGAACCTTTGTGGCTCCCTTCAGTTCCTCTGCAGGGATCGGGAAATCGCAGGAGAAATCCTCACCGATATAGAAATTCTCCGGTTTCTTTTCGTCTGCCTTGAAATGCTTGACCTGAAGCACAGATCCGTTCCACATCACCACGACCTCGATGGCCTGCTTGGTGACATCCTCCACGGTGTTCAGATCTATGAACATCGATCCGGCGGTAACACCGACGGTGGATGGAGCCGCCGCCGGTACTGCTGGCGCCGAAGCGGCGGCCTGAGCCGCAAACATTGGCGGCACCGCAGGCGCCGGGGGAGGGGCGCCCTGAGCCACGGGCGCGGCTGCCTCTTGCACTCCAGCCGAGAAGGTCACCTCAATCTCTACTCCGCCGAGGGTGATCTTGTCCCCACTCGCCAGGGCCGATTTGTTTACCTTCTTATCGTTGACAATAGTCCCCTCGGCGCTCCCGAGGTCGATAATGTGCACATCACTAGGTCCGGATACCTCGATGACCGCATGCATCCTCGAGATGCCTTCATCGTCAATCTGCAAGTGACTTGACGCCATCCTGCCGATCTTGATCACGTCCCTGGAAAGAGACTCCTCCTTGACGATTTCACCATCCTTGAGGATCTTGAAGTTGATTGTCAGTGCACTCATGGCCTTTTCCTATCTTTGTTCATGGCTGGTAAACCAACCCTTCTCAAACCGCCGATTTCCCGATTCGGACTAGATGTCCTCCACGGACTTCAGCATCTCAGGAATGAAATGCTGACGCACCCGAATCAGGCTTCGCTGTTTTCCCTTCTTACGAACAACGGTCAGCTCTCCATCCGGTCTGACGAGGTCGCCTGTGACCACATCGTCATCGAATGAGTATTCGGTTTTCTCCGCATAAGAAACCTGCGCAAAAGCCGAACCGACCAGAAGCATGAAACCTACTCCAGCCACTATGCCAGTGAGGATCTTCATTTTTCTTCCCTTCCTTCTCCTTGCAAATCGCGCTTCCGCAGCGATAGACAATCTACTTTTCAATAAGTTCCCAAAAAAGAACTTTTTTTATCCCTCCAGGTCCACGGAACCTTTTTCCTTGTCCTCGGCAGCCTTCTTGTCCTTCTCGGCCTCTTCCTCGGCCTTCTCGGCTTCCTTCTCGGCCTTCTTGGCATCCTTCTCGGCCTTGGCTGCTGCCTCCGCAGCCTTCTCCTCCGCCGCGAGCTCCGCCTCGATAGCCGCCTCGTCGACTTCTTCTCCCTTGGCGACCTTACCCGCCTCCTCTTCCTTGGCGAGCTCCTCGGCCTTCTTCTGCATTTCCTCGGCTTCCTTGGCGATTACGGCTTGCTCGGCAGCCATCTTCTCGAGTTCGGCCATCTCCTTCAGGGCCTCGCGGATCTGCTTCTCGGCCTTCTCGCATGACTTGATGCGCTTCTCCGCCTTTTTGTACCAGGAGATCTGCTTGCCCCTTTTTCCGTCAGGATCCTTCTTGTGAGCGGGTGTCGCCTTCTTCAGGAACTTCTCGAAGACCTTGCTCGCCTTTGCGTAACCCTCCGGCGTTCCGTCGTTGGTGTAATCCATCTCCAGCAGCCCGAGGTTAAAGATGTAGTCGGTTCTTGCCGGATCGATCTCTGCGGCCTTCTTGTACTCCGCCTTGGCGAGCGTGAAGTCGCCCAATCCGCGAGCGGCCACTCCGAGCCCCATGTGTGCATCGTAGCTACCCGGCTTGAGCCCGATAGCCTTTTCGAATGCACTCTTCGATTCGGCATAACCCCGGAAGTTCAGGTTGATAGCACCGAAGCTCATGTATGCTTCGTAGAGATTCGGGTCCTTCTGGAAGGCTGCCTCGAATGCCTTGAGCGCCTCGACCAGCTCGTTCTTCTGGAGATTGATGAGCCCCAATGCGTGATAGTTGGGCGCGTACTCCGGATCGAGCTTGACTGCCTGATTGAACACCAGGCTGGCAAGGGTCAGGTACGACGGCTTCTTCAGTTCCACTGCAATATCGTAGTAGAGCATCGTCAACTGATAGAGCGCCGGCATGTACTTGGAATCAATGGCCAGGGCGGTTCGCAGGTTCTTCTGAGCCTTCTTCCAGGCAGCCCCGTCACCCTGTCTGGCCTTGGCCCGCAGGATTGTGGCCGCCAGGTTGTAGGCCGGCACCGCATCGAGAGTGTTGCGGCCGGCCAGGATGGCCTCCTTCAGCATAGCCTGTCCATCGTCATTCTTGCCCGCCTCGAGAGAGATGATTGCCAGATGGATCATGGACGGCTGATGCTTCTCGTGCTTCTTGAGCGTGCTCTTGAAAGCGGCCTCCGCCTTGCCTTTCATTTTGCATTCGTCGTAAACGCAGCCAACGTTGTACATGGCTTCCACCATGTTGTTGTGCCCCTTGGCCACTGCATTGAACTTCTTTGCCACGGAACCGCAGTTTTTCTCGTTCCAGCCTTCCTTCTTGGCCTCGTTATAGGCCTCGACTGCCCTGTCGAAATCTTTTCGCGCTTCCTTGGTGATGATTGGCTTGCCATCGGCATCCACTCCACCTGCCTCTCCGTCTCCGCCGCCCTTCACCTTTGCGCCGCCGCAACCGAGAACTACGAGCACTATCAGAATCCCGGCAACCCGAACGATGATTTTTGCGTTCTTCAGCATGGGTAACCTCCTACTTCGATTCTGCGGACTTGGCAGAAATCTCAGCCGCAGATGCAGTCAACTTCTTCTCTCGCTTCTCGGCCTCGGTCTCGAGCGCCAGCACGGGCTCGGGCCTGGACCAGAAACTGAACTCAAACTTCGGTTGCACGCGTATCTCCTGTGATATCGGATATTTCAGAGGCTCCAGCTTGCTGAGCTCGCGCTCGCAACGCAGAGAGTTCTCATTGAACCACCTGACCTTGGTGGAGATATTGAGGCAGTGTGCGAAACCGCCGACGGCGCCTTTACGGTAAGGCTCCGCCTTCTTGTCCATCTCGGTGCGGTAGATGTCGATGAGCTCCTGATCGCCCTTGAAGGACGGCGGAAGCGGGGAATCATAGAGCGCGTTCATGAACTGCAGCTGCATATCACCCGCACGTGCAGCGGCCGCCATCTCCCACTCGGGGATGTGAACCGCAGCCACCTCGGCGAACAGCTTGGTTGTCTCTTCCAGAAGGCCCGCCTTCTTTTCGATCCACGGCTTGAGCTTGTGCACCCCCCAGTAAGTGAACTGGATGTCGAGAGCTTCCTTTTTCTCTTCTTTTCTGACTTCCTTGATCTGATCGCGCACCGGCTTGCCCTCGTCGTAGTATCCCCACCTGGCGAGTCGGCGTCTGTCCTTGGCCCACTTCTCCATGGCCTTGATCTTCTCTGGACCCTGTTCCTTCTTCCACCATCTCTCGATCTTGTCCGAAGTCTTCTTGGAGCCGACGAAATCGGGGAACTTGACCTTCTTGAACGCGAAATACTTGACCTCGGCGATGTAGTATTTGGCCTTCGCAACAGCGATGAGCATGGCGGCCTTACGCTTGTTCGCCGTGACCGTGGCCTTGCCCTTGTCGTGAACAGCCACGGCCTTCTTGTAGTACTTGAGCGCCTTGGCCGTGTCTCTCCGCCTTGCATTCCAGTACGAATCGCCGACCATCACGTGAGCCTGAACCTGCTCGTCGACAAGCTTGGCCTTGGAGTAGCGCTTGAGATACGAGGTGTACCACTTACGCACTCTGTCCCAATCCTTATCGTTGACGTGAATATAGCCGGCGCTGAACACCACCGTGGCCGTCTCGGCAGTCCGACGCCCGGAATAGTTTTTCTCGAAGGTCTTGACCGTCGAGAAGGCCCTGTCCGGTTTGCCGAGACCAATGTAAAACATGACCGCGTTGGAGAGTGCCTCGGGGGCCTCGTCCTCGCCGGAATACTTTTTGGCGAATGACACGTAGTTGTCGGCCGCCATGGAGAATGACTGCAGCGCGTGATAGTTCTGTCCGATGAAGTACGCGGCCTTCTTGGAGTGCTCGCACTTCGGGTAGAGTTCGATCATCTTCTCGCGCACCTTGATGGCGGACATGACGAGACGAGCAGATTCCAGGTTGATGGCTGTGTTGAACAGCACCTCGCACATCCCGCGCTCGTCGTAGACACCGGAATAATTGCGATAAATATCGAGGTAGATCTCCGCCGACTCCTTGAAACGACCGCGCATGGTGAGAGACTCCGCCTTCTTCCTCATGACGCCCACCTTCAGCGACTTGATCTGGTTGGCGAAATCCTCATCCTTCATCAGGTCCACGCCCGGCTTCTTGCTGGTGTCGATGAACAGATCGACGATGTCCGAAAGGTTATCGTAGCAGGAGGGGATCGGTTTCTCGACCATGCTCCCGAGAGCGTTCAGGCAATCGAGGTAGAGGTTGGCCGCGTAGACCGCGATCTCGTCCGTAGAATGATTGACCGCGATATCCCTGAACAGGACCGCCGCCTCGACGAACATGTTTGCCTCGTAATAGATTCTGGCACGCCGATATTTGATGTTAATGAGGTCCTCACCCTTGGTAACAAAACAAACGTATCGGTTATATGACTTGAGAATGCCCTTTTCGAGATCGGTGAGCGGGCGGACTTCGAGAACGATCCTTTCGCCCTTCTCGCACTTCTTTTTACACGCCTTCAGCTCTTTTCCCTTCTTGCCCTTGCACTCCTTCTTCTTGCATTTCTTGCAGGTCTTGTCGCACTTGAGACCGGACTTGTCGGCGGTCTTGAGCTTGTGCTTTCGGCTACGGTCCTTGTCACCGCGCTCCTTGACGTAAACCTTGTTGTAGCAGAGCACCGCCGCATATGCCGCGCTGGATGTGTATTCCCCCGAGGGATTCATATCGACAACAGCGTCGAAGGAGGGCGCGCAGTTTGCCCAGTCTTCCATGGTCCAGTACAGCTCCGCCTTGTAGAACGCAACGCGGTAGCGGCTGGGTCTGGTTTTGTCATCGAAGCCCTCGACCTCGACATCGTCCAGACCAGGATACTTGGCCAGAATCTCGTCGTACATGGCGATGCACAGATGCATTGTGTCGTGATCTTTTGTGCCCGGCGCGGACTCGCTGCCCACGGCCTCCAGGTGCCACTGAGTGGACTGGTCCCAGGCTATCGCAATGGAGTCCTGGTTACACTTTTTGATCTTTGCGGCGTCGTGCTTCTCGCTGGCGAATCTCTGTGACAGGCCGATCTGGCGTTTGATCTCGATCACCTGCTCGTCTTTCGGCCTGGAGCTGATAACCGCGTTGGTGACCATGGTCTGGTAGTGACACAGATCGTCACCCGCGTTGCCGCGGTAATTCTCGATCTCCAGCTTCTCGAGCTGGTGGAATACGATGATGGCGTCGGCCCAGTGACCGTCGTCGTAATAGAGGCCGGCGAGCTTGTCGAGCATGGCATGGGACAGCTTGCCTCCGACTCGCTGGAAGAACTTCCACGCCTGGGCCGGGTTGCCGATCTTGGAAAACGCTCCGACCAATTCCATGCGCGAACGCTTGGCCACCACCTGTGCTTCACGGTGCTCCGGGTTCGCCTCGGCGTATTGAATCACCTTGTTGAACTGGTTGATAGTCTTCTTGAACTCTTGAAGATTGAACAAGCACCATGCCTGGTAATACATGGCGACCACGTAGTTGGGGTTATTTTCCTCTCCCCACTCTACAACCTTCTCGTAAGCGCGCATCGCCCTCTCGACGTCCATCGCCTCGTGGAAGTAATACTCGCCGAAGGCCATCCACGCATGGGGGATAAATCTGGAACGCGGGTAGTTGCGGATCAACTCCTGGTAAAATATCCGGCCACGCTCTCGATAACTTGCCTTCTTCTTCTTGTTCTCCTGTTGGGCAGCCATCTGGTCGATCTCGTAGGCGATGGCGAAGAGAATCTCGTCGTAATCCGGATAGTCCGGGAAGTGGTTGCGAATCTCCACGTATGCCTTGATCGATTTTTCCCGGTAGGCATTGGCCTTCTTGTCGAGGGCCTTCTGCTGTGCCTTCAGTTTGGCCTTGTCCGCCTTCTTCTTCTGCCGGAAAATCTTCTCCTCGAGGCCACGCGCCATGAAGTTGATCTGGTCGTACATTTCCTTGTAGGCGTCGGCCAGGCGCTTGAGGATCTCCGCCTTCTCGGGGTTATCGTTGGACGTCTGCTTGGCGAGGCGCAGGATCAGCTTGATTTCCTTTTTGAGAATGTCGAGCTTGCGAACCTCGCGCTTACGCGTGAAAGATGACTTGATAATGTCCTGAACAAAACCTTTCTCAAGGCTTGGTCCCTCAATCTT
>JAUVAN010000403.1 GCA_030591725.1 Deltaproteobacteria bacterium | reverse complement strand
TCATACTTCCCCAGATGATCGAGCAGATCCAGTTGATCCTGGGCTTGCATTGTACCAAGGGCGCGGCACGCGGCTTCTCTGACCTCGGAGAACGAATCATCGCGCGCCATCGACGCGAGCTTCCCTTTTGCCGACGCGAGCTTCTCTGTCTCTACCTGTGCGATCGCGGTCACTCTGATCGCGGGGTCTGAATCAAAGAGGCCATCCGGTAACCGTCCTGGTGTGGGATCCGCAGCGTGTGCGGGAAAGCTCACGGTTACGAATGCTGCAAGCAAGGGCAGGGCGAATAAAAAAGGTTTTAAAATCATGTTCTCTCCGTTTTTACGATGACTACATTATATTTGACTCATTCTCATGAAGGAATCAAAATGAATTCATATCGGGGGTCTAATGATGATATGCCATCGTCTTCATGTCAGTTGTACGATCATGCTCGTGCTTGTGGTCTTGTGCCTGAGATCAACGGGCTGCCTCCCCGCCGACGAGAGCCGGGGCGGTAACAGCGACTCCGACGCGGATTCGGACGCCGATGCGGAAACCGACACCTACGACATCTTCGACTGCGATTGCCCCTCACCCGAGGGAACCGCAGAGCAGAGGATGGCCGGCGCCATGACGATTTGCAAGGACCATGAGGTGTTCACGGTGGAGCGGATCTTCAGCTCGGACAACGGCCATCTCGGTTTCAGCATTTTGGATTCCATGGGGACGAACGATTGCCTGCTGCCGAGGCACGGGTGCCAGATGATCACTCTGGGCACCGGACCCGTGGCGCAAGCGGATCCGAACGACGCGGTGGACATGGGGGATCACGACGCCCAGATCGATCTGGATCCGATGCCCGAGTATCAGGGATACAACCTGAACGCGGACACTCCCAAGGATGCGTGCGACGTGAGCCAGCTGAAGTTTGAACTGACCGCGCCGTCGAACGTCAAGGGGTTCTCCTTCGATTTCCTGTTCGCGTCCGCCGAGTACGACGAGTATCTGAACCAGGGCTACAACGACACCTTCTACGCAATAATGGTGTCATCCGAACTCAACGCCGGCGCCACCACAAACATCGCCTTCGACGACAACGGCAGCGAGATCGAGGTGGACACCAACTTCTTCGAGAACAATGACCACCCTTGCGATGAGTCCGGCTCCGGATGGGAGCCTTCGATGGAGGATGTGTCCGGCTCCACCGGCTGGCTCCGCACGAGCTGGCCCGTATCCAGTGGGCACGAGTTCGATCTGATCTTCTCCATCCATGACGAGGGCGATTGCATCTACGATTCCATCGTGTTTATCGACAACTTCCAGTGGTTGGAGGATCCGGTGACCGGCGGGACTGTTCCTATCGAATAATCAAAACGTCGCGCCGACATTTGGATCAAATACTCGGGAATACTCGGGAATAGTCTGAATCGTATGGTCGTTGTTTGGGTAGAAAAATTGACCACCCGGTGATCGACAGCGTACCAAATGATCATGGAGGTAAGTATGTCCAGATGTCTGAAATACTTGTTTGTCCCGTTTGTGATTGCGCTTGCGGTGGTGGGTTGCAAGCCGGATTACCCCAATTGCAAGAAGGATACGCACTGTCACGAAGGTGAATACTGCGTCAACAATATCTGCCAGCAGTGTCGCGACAACGGGGATTGCCCCGAGGGTCAGGAGTGTGCCGCCGGCGCATGCAGGGAAATCCCTTCCTACTGCCAGGGTTCGTCCGATTGCGCGCAGGGCCAGATCTGTCGGGACAACAGATGCGGACCGTGTCTGTCTGCCGGGGATTGCGCGGACGGAAGGGTCTGCCTCGATGGCAGTTGCATCGAGGCCGAGTGCAAGAGCACGGATGACTGTCCCGCCGGACTCTCCTGCGTCAACTACAAGTGTCAGGTGGATTCGTCCGCCGCTTCCGGGATCGGCGCCGGCGATTGCAAGATCGAGCCCATTTACTTCGAGTTCGACTCCTCCGAGGTGACATCGCATATGCGAGAGGTGCTTCAGAGCAACTACGAGTGTCTTCTCAAGCGCGGTGGAAAAGTGGTCCTCGAGGGGCATTGTGACGCGAGCGGAACGACCGAGTACAACATGGCCCTGGGCGAGCGGAGGGGCGGGATGGCCCGCAAGCTCATGAAGGCGCTCGGGTTCGAGAGATCGAGGATGCGCGTGATCTCCAAGGGCGAAGAGGAGGCCACCGGCGTGGGAGAGAACGGGCGCATCAAGGATCGCCGCGTGGATTTTGAGTAGGTTATGAGACGGACTTCGCTTGCGACATTTTTTCTCATCGCACTTTTTTTAAATGGCTGTTTCCTGTGGACCAACAGGGAAGAGGGCGAGACCCTCAAGCAGGATGTCCAGCATCTGAAGGACAGGTTGGTCCAGGTGGAGAACGAAAACGAAGAGGATCGTCAACGTCTCACCGAGATGATCGAGCGCGCTCGCACCGAGGTTGTCAATCTGGAGGAAACCCTGACGCGGGCCACGCGTATCCTCGCCCGCAACTCTGCGGATTTCGGCGCGGAGATGGAGACGCTGAAGGATAAGATGAGGACTGTGGACGGGTCGCTCGCCGAGATCGAGCATGAAATAGGTCTCATCGGCACGCGGGTGGACAATACCGACCGGAAGGTCAACGAGTTCGCGCTCGCTGCCGGGCTGGATCTGCCGGTGGACGAGTCCAAAGTTCCCGCGAAGGCCAGGGATCACTTCTCCATGATCCGGGATTCTCTCGCCGCCGGGCGATACGGGGAGGTTCGCTCCCTGGCCAAGCTGTATATTCAGCGATATCCAAAGGACGGCAAGGCCGACGACGCCCAGCTGATGATCGGGAAGTCCTATCTGGAGCAAAAGAGATGGGCCAAGGCGCTCGGCGCCCTGCGTCGTTTCACCGACAGGTATCCCAGGAGCCCGCTGACCCCGGAGGTGCTCTACGAAATGGCGGTTGCCTTCTACAAGCTCGGGGTATGCACCGACGCGCGGATCCTTCTCGACGCCGTCACCTCACGTTACAAATCCAGCCCCTTCGCCAAAAAGGCGAGCAAACTCCAGGCCGACATCAACAACAACAAGGCTCGCTGTACGAGTTAGTTAACTCGGGTCACCCTGCTTTTCCAATCCGCGCAGATCCTGCGCGGGTATTAGGCGACAGCGTCAAATGTGTCTGGCACCCTTGTGGTTCACGGAATACAGTCGCTCTCCCACCATGTGATTTCACCGGAGTTGATGGAATAGTCACAACTCGCCGCGCCGAGTATATCCATGTCGCCGTCTCCGTCAACATCCGCAGCGTATACTGAAGAGGCGCCGTCGAATTCCCCATCCACCGTATGCTCGGTCCATGCGGTTCCGTCGCCCGCAGTGTTCTCCCACCAGGCGATTTCATAGGCAAGTACTGCCGCACCGAGCACGTCCATATCGCCGTCTCCGTCAACGTCCGCCGCGTATACCGAAAAGGCACCGTCGAATTCCCCATCCACCGTGTGCTCGATCCAGGCGGTACCGTCACCCGCGGTGTT
>JAUVAN010000068.1 GCA_030591725.1 Deltaproteobacteria bacterium | reverse complement strand
GTCATTATGTGGGTCTTTCTAAAGAGTGGGAGTCATTATGTGGTCATTATGTGGGTCTTTCTAAAGAGTGGGAGTCATTATGTGGTCATTATGTGGGTCTTTCTAAAGAGTGGGAGTCATTATGTGGGATTATGTGGGTGTCATTATGTGGGTCATTATGTGGGGTCAATCGCTGCATTTCTGCTATTGTCGAACCAATTTACCGAAAAGGAGCAGGTATAATGAAAAGGCAAACATCAGCTATATTTGTCCTATTTGCGACGCTGGTATTCTTCGGCTGCGAAGAGGAGGACGATACTTACGAGTTTCATGTGGAAAACAACGGCACCGAGACATTCTATATCGAGTGCTGGGAGGAGATAACCGTGGAGGGAAACTACATCGATCCCGGCGAAAGCGGCGAAATCACCCTGAGCGGGAAGGCTCGAGATGGCGAGTACGTCCAACTTTGCATTGAAAACGATTTCTGCACCACGTACGCCATTACAAACTACGATACCTTTTACGTAGAGGTCACATCCGATAACAACATCGACATGAGTGATTAAAAACGCATTAGCCGCAAAAAAAATCTTCTTCCCGACCGGGTACTTTGAGCCGATCTCTAGTCGTGGTGAGCACAGAAACGGCCCTACTTCACAATAACCTTGTCGGTGCCGGCTCTGCCGAAGGTCTCGGGGTGGTACATTTCCTCCGCCTTGGTAGGTGGAACGACGTATTCACCCGGCGTGGTGGCGCGTGCGATGTAGGTGTATTCGTGCACACCGGCCCACAAGAGGGACGCGAACGCCTCGACCCGCTCGTCGCGCATGTTCTGATGTTCGTACCAGGGTCGCCACCACCACCAGTACCTGCTCGAACTGCTCTTCGACGCCTTTGGATCGTCCGGAACGGATCCGCTCACAGCCAGGGCGGGGTTGATGGGCTCGAGCCCGGCAGGCATCGGGTCCACCAGGGCCACGTGGTATCTTCGCATGGGAGCGACCATGGTCAGTCGCACCCGCACCCGCGCGCCTGCCGCGATGTGCCAGGTTCCGTTCTTGTCCTGCCTGACATCCTCGGGATCGTCCACTGCTTCGTAGACCCTCTCGATGGCGAAGCCGTAGTCCACCGGCGCAAGGTCCAGACTCTTTGGCGCGTACCGCATTCCGATCCGATAGTACATGCGGCCCTTGCCGTCCTTCTGCAACACCAGGGACTGGTCCCCCTTGCGCTCCGCGATGAAGCTCATGGGAATGTCCATGCGCGCCCGCTCGGTAGTGCGCCCCTTGAACTCGTGCTCGCCGATGAAGTTGTTGCCCAGCCATGCGCGGGCGATGAAGTCCGGGTCGACCTTCTCGTACACGTTGAAATACCGATCCATGGCCAGCAGCACGAAGGCGTTTTCCTGGGTGTTGGACCACTTGCCGCGCACCCGGTGCGCCAGCAACCCTCGAACCAATTTGGGTATGAGGTCGCTCTTGGGAGCAACCTCGATGAGCGCCTCCAGGATGATGCCGTCCACCCGCCTGTTCGAATGCAGAAGCACGTGAGCGCCGTCTGAGTAGCTCGTCACGAAATGTGCCCCCGCCGCAGTCTCCGTGACCTTGTTGGTGAGGTTTCTGACTATCTTGGCGACCTCGTCCTTTCTGTCGCCCGCCTGCAGGACCGGGAGGATCCACCCCTGCGCCTCCATGGGAAGGCTCTTTATTCCCGCTTCCTTGAGCAGCGCCGAGGCCTTGGCCTTGTCGGTCGCCCCCATCAGGTGGAGGACGTTCAGTGCGTAGGCGCGAATGCTCCAGCGGCTCTCCTTCGAGTACCAGTGGGGGATGTGCGTCTCGATGTTCTTGAGGTACCTCATCGCTCGATTCCACATCACGTCGGGCACCTTGTAGCCCTTGGTCTTCGCCCGCGCCATGGCGCTCGCCACGTGGATGGTCAGGTAGGGCCAGTCTCGATCTCCCTTGCGCCAGAATGAGAACCCTCCGTTGTGGTTCTGACGCGCGGCGAGTTTTTGCAGATCCCGACCGATCGACTTCTTCAGCTCCTTGGGGCTCGGAAGATCCTGCGCCTCGAACGCCGACAACACGTCCCGCAGGGCCGCGATGGCCAGTATCCGAGAAGCGATCTGCTCGTTGCAATCGTACGGGTAACTCACGAGGTAAAGGACCGCGTCGGTCAGCGCCTGCAACTGGGTGGACGACGTGGTGATCTCGAGCCCTCCAAATTGGGGCCACACTTTCCCCGGCGCCCGCACGGGCTGCTCGATGGCGCCCTTGTCGACTTCTCCGTATGTGGCGAACGCCTCCGAGGTGGCCGGGGTCCATACGGGCAACTCGAAGTTGGCCGCATCGGAGCCGCGTTTCGAAGAGGCCACGATCTGGAACCTGGCTTTCCCGGCCATCTGGGCGGCCGTCGGGAAACGGACCTCCACCCGATCGTTCGCCGGCACCGTCACACGCTGTCCGGCGGTCACCAATCGACCGTCGCCTTCGCCCACCACGGTCTTGTCCAGGGTTTGCGCCATGGACACGTTGGTTGCGCGCACGGCCACGCTCACGGTCATCTCCTCGTCGGTCTGGTTCTGGAGGATCACCGGCAGCTCGAATCTATCCCCGAAGTTGAGGAACCTCGGGGGGGACGGCCTCACCATCAGGGGTAGCCGGGCGGTGATGTTGGACTCGCCGGTCCCGAACTGTTTGCCTCCCGCCACGGCGACCACCATTACCCGGTACCTGGTCAGGGAGTCGGGCAGCTTGATGGAAACCGACGCCTTGCCCCGAGAATCGGTCTTCACGTCGGGAGCGAAGAGCGCCAGGGCGTTGAAATCGGTACGCACGGCGATCTTTTGAGATCCGCTGTCATCGTCGCCGTTGAATCCTCCCCTATCGCCCCCCTCCATATCTATATTGGCGAATGCAATCTCCGCCATCTTGCCGCGTTTGTCCCTGTTCCCGCCGTTCTTCCCTCCTTTTTTCTTCGATTTACGAGGGGCGCTGGGCATTGCGGAAGCCGATCGAGTGCTTCCCGTGGGCCCCATGGACATCATGGATTGCGCGGCCACCGGCATGTTTCCCAACCCCCCGGCGAGTGTGCCATCGGCCGTCACGGCCAACATGGAGGGATCCGAAAGCACCAGCTGGTGCCGCATATGGTAGTCGTCCACGCCGCTTCCCCGGGCCGTGTAGAACACGTTGATGGGATCCGGCAGCTTGTACCCGGTGAGGGCCAGCACGGACTCGTCCGCCGCCACCACCACCAGCTCGGCCCCGTTGACCGGCTTGCCGTCCGCGTCCACGACCAGCAGATCGATCGTGGTCTTCGCGCCGGGGTCCAGTTTGGTTTTCCTGGGCGTGGCAGTCACATCCAGAGTGCGTGTGAGCGGCGGTACCTTGAAGGTAAGAGATCCCGAAGCGAAGGCCACCCTGCGAGGCAGGTCGTTCCGGGGCTTGCCGTCATCGTCGTTTCGCGTTGCGGATCCCACGAGATCGATCTGAACGGTCACGTCCGGAATATGGGCCTCTACGATCGGAATCGTGAACTGGCGGGTGGGGCCGTCGAGGACGAAGTGTTCCTCGCTGACCAGACCCGATCGCCTGATGGTCAGTACGCCGTCGGCGGGATAGAACGGGGACTGCAACAGGAACTCCGCCTTCTCGCCGGGCTGGTACTCCTCTTTTTCCGGGATCAGCGTGAGCTTTTCCTTCTCCACGTTCCGCGCCGGGGGCTGCTCCTGTCCGGCCACCCAGATCCGCATCTCGGTCCGGTTGAGCCTCTCCAGGGGATCGCGAATATCTCCAGAGATGCGATAGCTCCCGCCCAGCTTGGGGTGGAAAGTGCACTTTTTTGGATCCTCGTCCGAGGTCACAGAGCACTCCACGGGATCCAGCTCCTCCTCTACCCACTTGCCTCCCTTCCATTTGGAACGAACGCGGAACATCCTGAGCGTCACGTCGACGCCGGGGATGATCTTGCCGTCGATGTCCACCACCAGCGACTCCACAACGATGGGATCGTCCCTGTCCACGAAGCCGCGCTCGGTCTTGAGCCCGAGATAGAACGCTGACGGGTGAACAAGCATATCCTTGGAGGAGGTCCACGCCTGCCTGTTCACGTCGGTTACCGTGGCCTGTGCGTGTACGTTCATTGGCCTCGGCGGGTTCACTGCCTCGAAGTGTATGCCCAGGTGGTGCTCGCCGATGGCGTCGGTCTTTCCCTCGAGGGTTTCGCTTTCCCCTCCGGAGCCCTTGTTGAACGGTCGCCACCAGGGGCTCCACATTCCGAATTGGTACTCGCTGCGATCGGGAGGGGTGTAGCTCGCCGGTGTGGCGTAGGCCCGCCAGTGGACCGGCGCGTTTGGAAGCCCGCCTCCCGCGTAGTAGGCCGCCTTCACCGTGGTGATGACCTCCTCTCCCAGAATGTAGGGACCGGGCTGTGCGGCTGCGCTCACCTCGAACTCGGGTCGGCGGAACTCCTGGATCTTGATGGCGTGGGAGTGGGTCGTTCCATAGAGATCGCTTGCGCCCACCGCGTCGATCTCCAGCCACGCGGTACCAAGGTTAACATCCTTGGGCAGCTCCAGGGTCAGATCGAATCCGCCGAGCTTGCTCACATCCACGTCACCCGAGGACAGATCGTTGCCTCTCGGGCCGCGTAGCTTCCACTTGACCTTTGTCGGTTTTTTGCTCAGCGCTTCGATATCGCCGCCCACCCCGGCCGCGTACTTTCGCATCCAGCCCTTGACGCGCACCTTCTCGCCGGGACGATAGAGCCCCCGGTCGTCGAAGGTATACCAGCGCATGAGGTCGTTCCGATCGACGGATCTCCAGCCGCCGCCGCCGCCGTACCACAAGTTGTCAGAAGGTGGTAGAATGACCGCGTCGTTTCCCACGCGAGCCACCAGCAGTTGGGCCGCGGTCGAATCGTTGGTAAGGCGCATTCGGGCGAGCCCCTTATCGTCGCTCTTGCCTGATGTTTTTTTGCCCGGAAGCAGTTCCACGACGGCCCCCGAGATCGCCTTGCCGTCTTTCAGCGTGGTCACCCAGGCGAGCATCTCCTTGTAGTCCACGAAAGCGGCAAGACCCAGGTCGGTCACCTGCACCCAGACTATCACCGCCTGTCGTCTCCACTTTTCTTTGGGTTGCACGGCCGGCTCCACGTGAACGAGGAACTGTCCAAATCCCTTCTTGAGGTGGCGCTTGAAATCGATGAGCGTCTGGGCCGACCTGTCGTTCTCGCCATCGACCTTGATGCTTCGACTGAATACCCGCTTGCCCGGCATCGGCCCGGGTTTTGTGGTCTCGTACCTGTACTTCTGTCTCCATTCGATCCACTTCACCCAGTCCTTCGGGGTGACGCGATGGATCTTCACCTTCAGCCTCTTGTGGTTGATGCTGTGGATGGCCAGGGCGGGCTCGCCCATGGGATCGAGGGTGACCAGGCCCTTGCCGGGCCCGAAAAGGGTCTTCTGCGCCGGACCCACGTCGAAGGTGATGTGCTCGTCTTCCCCGAGGGTCTGGCCGAACTTGTCCTGTATCGCTGCCGGGATGGTCACCGTGTACTTGGTGCGCCCCTGCTTGAGACCCCCGATGCTGATGGTGTCTCCCCAGCGCCTGACGTTCAGTCCGGGTACGGTTGGTTCCACCGCGATGGAATCCGGGTCGAAGGTATCCTCGTCGAGAGGGTTGTTGAACTCGATGCGCCAGTCGGTGGTGGGGGGACACTCGTCTCGCCACCCGCAACGGTGCCGCTCTATGCGCAGCGGTTTGTACGTGTAAAAACTAAAAGTCTGTTTTCCCGGTGTGGTCTTCGGGCCCTCTGCGGAGGGCGCTCCCTTCTTGACGACAACCTTGAAGCTGGTTCCCTTCGGCAGGGGTTTGTCGGACACGAGGGCCGCCCAGCAACCCTCTTTCGCGTGCTCGACCATGTTCCTGACCGCGTCGTCATTGTCGATCTGTTCCTTTGTCGCGAGGCTCAAGGAGCGCTTGCGGCCATTGAACTCCAGCGCCATGTGCTCGACCATCGCTTCAGGATTTATCTTCTGATCGAACTCGAGAAAGATGACCGGGGTGAGATCGTGGGGTCCCCGAGTCGGATGTTTTCGTTCGATGGCAGGCGCGGGCGTGGAAAACGAGAACTCCGTCTTCTTCTTCAACTTGTCACCGGTGGACGAACTTGTCCCCACGGGCACCACCACTGTGTAATCGGTGGCCATCGGAAAGCGCACGTCGGGCTTGAACAGCAACGTCCTGGTCCCGAGCCAGCGCCAGTCTCCGTCCGGGACCGGATCCAGCCTGGCGGGCGTTATCTTGGAAGCCTCCTCCTGGGAGGTGACGGACACCATCGGCCGCGAAAACGTGAGGCTCAGATGGGGCGCCATGGGAACCTCGCCCTCCGGTGCGAACCTCAACACCTCCAGTTCGCCCGGCTTCCCCATGTCGGGAACGCGCTTTTTTACCGGCGGTGGAAATGAAACATCCACGGTCTCGCCGGTCCTCGGGGGCGGCCTGGAGCCTTTCCTGACGACGAAGTCCTTTCGATCGCCCTTTTCGAGTTTTATCCCCTCCGCCCTGTCCAGCAGCCTGGAGATCTCACTTTCGTTGAGGGCCTTGCCCTTCGCCAGGGTTACCGCTTCCGCATCCTGGCTGGGGGCGCCGGCCTCTCGAAGCACCATGCGCAGCCCCTCGAGATCTTCGTCCTCAACGAACCGGACCTCCTTCCCTGCGGCGATCTTGGGCGCCGACTTCTTCTTGGGCGCGACGGTCTTGCCGTTGGTTCCTCCGCAGCACTGGGTCTGGGCGGCGAGCGCGATCAACGCGAACAGGATAACGAACCTTTTCATGCGATCCCCTTTTCATTACGAAAAACTAGCGTTGAATGTATTACGAACCAGGATGAAAAACGATCCCCAAATCGACCTACCTGATGTATCCCGCCGCCTGTAGGGCCTCGAGGGTTTCTTCCGAGAGCTTGGGTGGTTGCGTGGGCTCCGCACCATCCATGCGGAACCGGGTGATGATCTCTTTGAGGTCCTTCACCACCGGCTTCTGGGCGCCGGTTCTGTAGAGATCATTCAACTCCGAGGGATCGGTAACCAGATCGTACAATTCCCATCGTTCCCCGTCGACGGCGATGGAGGGGAGATCCCTGGGGTTAGCCCTGGGGATCTTTCGGCTCAGGTCACCGAGCTTCTGGAGCTTTCGCTTGTCGACCTTGTGGTGGTGGATGAGTTTCCACCGGCCGATTCGCGCGGCCTGGCGCTCGATCCCGTAGGAGTTGTACTGGCTGAACAGGGGTCGGTCACTGCTATTTTTTGCGGTGGCCGCCGCGTCCAGAATAGATAGCCCCGGCTTGTTGTCGGGAACGTCGATGCCGGCCAGATTTGCCAGTGTCGGCAACAGATCCATGTGAGTATGAGGCCGGTCGTTGACCTGGCCCGTCGCGCGAAGCGACGGAGAAGAGATGATGAACGGCACGCGAAGCACCGGTTCCCACATGTGATATCCGTGCAGATAACAATTGTGCTCGCCGAAAATCTCACCGTGATCGGCGGTCACCACAATCGTGGTATCGTCAAATCTTCCGAGAGTCTCGAGCTCTGCGATAAGTCTGCCGATCTGCTCGTCCGCATACGCCACCTCGCCGTCATAGGCCGCCACAATGGCGTCATGCTCTGCTCCGGGCAACGGCTTCTTGTACTCCTTCAGGGGATACTCGATGTTCTCCTCTTTGCCGATCTTCTCCAGGTAGTTCCGATGTCGGGGCACCGGCCGGTACGGCGTGTGAGGATCGGTGAGAAAGACCATCAGGAAAAAGGGCCTGTCGCGCCTCGTCGCTCGGTGGAGCCAGCCGATAGCCTTGTCCACGAGGATCTTTGCCCGTGGGAAGGCCTTGTGGTCCTTGGTGTCTTCGTACACCCTGAATCCCTGGTCGAACTGCCACACCTTGCGTACAAGCGGGTTTCCAACGAATCCGGCGGTCGAATACCCGGCATCGCGAAAGATCTCCGCCATGGTGACGACCTTGTTGCTCAGGTTCTGGCTGGAGAGCTCCACCTTGTGGTCCTTCTTGGGCAACCCGGTGATGAGGGTCGTGAAGCTCGGTCGGGTCCAGGATGAGTTGCTCACCCAGTTGGTGAAGAGCATTCCGCGTCTTGCGAGTTTTTCGAGATTGGGAGTGGTGGGACGACCGTATCCGTAGGCGCTCGTATGTCCGGCGTTGAACGCGTCCACGATAACGAGCACCACCGAACTGTCCTTGTGGATCTTAGGCGTCGTTGCGCCTTCGAGTATGGGTGAAGAAAGATCCGAACCGCCGTCATCAGAGACGGTATTGATGATCGCCGGCTCACCGCCGGAGGTGTCCCGGCTCGGCTCCTGCCCACAGCAAGCGAGTAAAACTATGAGAGCGAAAAGAGACGAATGTCTCAGCGCTTTTTCTTTCCCCTGGTTTTGCCCACCGAGCGAACCTTGGGCGCCGGGGGTTTCTTTCTCTTGGCAGCAGCCTTTTTTGCGGCCGGCTTGGCAGGCGCGCGTGACGATCGAGCTGGCGCGGGACGAGCTGCCGGTCTACGGGTGGGGACCGTGCGTACGCGTGTAGTCGCTCGCGCAGGGGCCTCTTCCTCTTCCCCGTCTTCTTCGAACCTGGTTACCGGGGTGCTTCGCTGGATCTCCCCGGGGGTGGTTTCGATGTTGAAATCACCCATGTCGATGGAGCCCCTGAACGAGGAGCCATCCACCAGGATGACCCTCGGCGAGGTGATGTCGCCAACCACGCGGCCCTGCTCGGTGATGTGCACCGCTTCCTGGGCTTCCACGTTGCCCACGAGGACGCCGCTGATGATCGCGTTGCGCACGTTGATGTTTGCCCGTACCACGCCACCCACCTCGACGGTGAGAGTCTTGGACAGGTTGATGCTGCCCTCAACGTGTCCCTCGACGGTGAGATCTTCATCACCCTCAAGGTTGCCGTTGATCATGGTTTTCGTGCCGATGACTGTAATCGGTTCGGTCATTTTTTCTTTACTCCGTCTAAGCATGGGCTGATTAGCCTCATGCGTCCATGTCAACGTTGCCCTTGAAGATTGCGCCGTCGGCGATGAGAATGCGAGGTGCCTTGATGTCACCGATAGCTCTCCCGCCTGCCGTGATCTCCACCTTGTCCGTTGCCACAATGTTCCCGGTAACCTGACCGGAGACCTCGATGTTGTTTGTCTCGATGTCGGCCTCAACCACTCCGGACTGCTCAACGAAAACGTTTTCCTTGAGCACGATGCGGCCCTTTACCGTTCCCTGAATTACAAGATCCTCTTCGCCGGAAATCTCACCGTCTATGACGATCGAGCTTCCGATAACCGTGTTTGTCATTGATTCCTCCAAGTTCCCTCCACGGGGGTTTTTTAGAGCGAGAAGCCTAACAACCGACGTTAATGGTGTCAACGGAGTCATATGTTCATGAAGTCAAATGCTCACAGGTACGATGTATCAATCACAAGTCACGTGCTCGACGTGGGCCCCGTCGGGAAAAGAATGATCCCACGCATCCGCGGGCATCTTGATATTCAGCTCAACCCCGTCGTCATCGTAGCGGACCAGCAGGTCGGCGTCGTCCCGGGGCATCTTGATGCGGATCTCGTGGGGCACATGGATCCCCTTTGCCGGCCGCCAGCGCTCGAAGGAAATATCGAATACCTGGCCTGCGGAATCCTCGAGTTTCGATCTGAGCAACGGCAGCACCTCGGGATCGGGCCCCACGTCCAGGCGCTGGATCCGGTCGCCGTCGCTGATGGTAACGCGATAGTAACCCTTGTCGCTCCAGGTGACCTGCGCGGCTCCATCGATGATCGGGGTACTACCCAAAAGAATCCGGGCGACGTCCTGCGCGGGCAGCGGGATCCTGATCAACCTGGCAATGTTGCATGGTTCGGCGGGACCCTCGAGGTACCTGTCCTGCCGAATGTCGGACATCGCGAAACGACCGTCGTTGACCGTGAGCACACTCAGGGTAGATCCGAACGGGGAGAGCAAATCCACTCGCAGCTTGCTCGGGAGCTGCGCAAACAGGAAGACCTTTCCCTGGATGCGGTGCTCCACGCCGAAGTGGTCGATCCTGCCGGTGATGCGGAACGACGATATCTTGTCGCGTATCGAAGCCATGTCCGCCATGAGATCCGCGGCATTGCCGTACGCGTTCGCGGGCCTGGCCGCCGAACCACAGCTGACACAATACAGAGCCAGCCACAGAACCAGCCACTTCAACAAGCCGTTCACTTCATCTCTCGGCGGTCGTCGATGGCGCGGTCCAGGGTTCGGCTGTCCGTGTATTCGAGTTCGCTTCCGTGGGGAACGCCCGACGCGATCCTGGTGAGGTGCACCCCGGCCTCGGCCAGGGCATGTTTGATAAGCAGAGCGGTTGCCTCTCCTTCTACCGACGGTCGCGTGGCGACGATCACCTCCTCCACCTCGCTGTTGTGTGTCCGGTCACTCAGGAGATCCACGTTCAGGTCGTCGGGTCCCACGCCGTCGAGGGGCTTGAGCAACCCGTGGAGAACGTGGAATCGACCGCGATAAGACCCGCTGGACTCGATGGCCCACAGATCCGGAACACTCTCCACGACGCATATCACACGCGCGTCCCGGGTTGCGTCGTCACAGATCGAACACGGGTCGCTGTCGGAGATATTTGCGCAGATCGAGCAGCGGCGTATTTTTTCGTGGAGCGTCGCGATGCTTGTGCCGAGCGCATCGGTGTAGTCGCTGTTTGCCTTCAGCATGTGGAAGACGAGCCTGGTCGCCGTTCGGCGCCCCACTCCGGGGAGACGCGCGAGAAGATCTGCCAGATCCTGGATGGCGCCTGCCATGGTGGGCTAGAGCATTCCAGGGAGTTTGAAGCCGCCGGTGACCGTTTCCGTTGCTGCTTCGATCTTCTCGTCCGCCAGGGTGTAGGCCGCGTTGAACGCCGAGATGATAACGTCCTGCAAGGTTTCGATATCCTCCGGGTCGACGATGTCCTTGTCGATCTCCACGGATATCAACTCCTTGGCGCCGTTGATCGTGACCTTGATCTTGCCTCCCGCCGCCTCGGTCGTCCACTTTTCTTCCTTCAACTCTTCCTTGACTGACTCGAGCTTTGTCTGGATACGGTGGGCCTGCTTCATCATTTCAGAAATACCGCCGCGAAAAGTTCTCCCCTTGGCCATGCCTATTCTCCTTGTTCCATGTCCGGAGTTTTTCCGGTTCCGCCCTTGCCGTTATCACTCAGGCGCACCCTGGAGACGCTGCCGCCGAACGCTATCTGCGCCTCCCGAACGACCGGATGCTCCCGCGCCTCGTCCTGTCGCAGACGAAGGGCTTCTTGTTTTTCGAGTCGCTCTTTCGCCAGCGTCGAGCGTGAACCCAGGTCGCATACCTGAATGTCCACTCGCACCGGGTGTCCAGCACGCCTGGTCAGAAAATCTGTCAACGCTCTTATGAAATCGGTTTCGCGCGCCCGCTTGGCCGCAAAAACATCTTCCCGGTCGAACTGCAGCATGAGCAACTCATTGCTGCTGCCCTTCGCCGGAACCCCCCGCTCGATGATCGATGACTTGGCCGGCATGTCCCTCCCGAAGTCCGTCAGCAAGTCTTTCCAGTCGGCTTCGTTCATTGGTGCGGCGTTACTTGCCTGCGTGGTTTTTTGAACGGGCGAGCTTACGGTTTCCTGCTTGCCTCCGGATCGGTTTCCCCCGCGAGGACCCGGCGGCACAGGTCGCCCCGCAGCCAGATCTTCGATGCGTGAAAGCAGCTCCGCCGCCGAAACGAGCTCGCCCAGATCGGCGAGGCGCGCAAGGGTAGCTTCCAGGAGAATGCGGGGATGAGACGATCGGGCGATCTCCTCGTAGGCTTCCGAGAAGTGCTTGAATAGACGATGGAGCGTGCCCCTGGAGACCGATCGCGCCTGCCTGACCAGATCGTCGATCTCGGTATCCGGCATGTCCAGCAGGCTTCGGTCATCACCGCAGATTCCCGCCGCCATCAGGTTGCGAAGGTGTTCGAGTAGATCTCTGGAGAACACCGACATGGCGAATCCCTGCCGGTTCACGTCGCGGATGATTTCCAGGCACCTCATGGGATCGCCCTCGATCAACGCCGCTGACAGATCGAAATGCACCTGTCTGGATACCACACCGAGCAGATCGCCCACCGCCTGAACTGTGATCTCTTCCGCGCCCGCCGCCAGCACCTGGTCGAGAATTGACAGGGCGTCGCGCATGGAGCCCTCAGCCTCCCGTCCGATGATGGCCAGGGCGCCGTCCTGAGCCCGGATCCCCTCGTCCTCCAGAATCTGTCCCATCCGCTCGACTATCGCCTCCGTGGGAATACGGCGAAAATCGTAGTGCTGACATCTGGACAGGATGGTGGCGGGGATCTTGTGAGGCTCCGTGGTCGCGAAGATGAACTTCACGTGGGGCGGCGGCTCTTCCAGTGTCTTGAGCAGCGCGTTGAATGCGCTTGTCGACAGCATATGGACCTCGTCGATGACGTAGATCTTGAAACGGCCGAGCGCCGGACGATAGGGAACCGTCTCGCGCAGATCCCTGATGTCATCCACGGAGTTGTTGGACGCCCCGTCGATTTCTATCACGTCCATGGCGGTTCCCGCAGTCACCGCGCGGCAGGAGGCGCACTCACCGCAGGGATCGACCGTTGGCCCCTGCGAGCAGTTGAGCGATTTGGCAAGTATTCGGGCCATGGAGGTTTTTCCCACGCCCCGCACACCGGAGAAAAGGAAACTGTGGGCTACCCGGTCCATCTTGATGGCGTTGGCCAGGGTGCGTGTCACGTGGTCTTGCCCGATGACCTCATCGAATCTCTGAGGACGACACTTGCGTGCCAGTACCAGGTAAGACATGGGCTAGAGTTCTATTACGGTGCCCTCGCGAGCGGCATCGGATTTTGGAAATAGTTCCCGGCAACGGCGTTCCTTCTCGGCCACGGCGGCGTCATCTTGCGTGGGATCGTGATGGAACAGAATCACGCGGGAGGCTCCGGACAGCTCGGCCATCTTGGCGGCTTCGACGAAAGTGGAGTGTCCCCACCCCTCCTTGGAAATGCCGTCGTGCTTGCCGTCGTATTCCTCGGGTGTGTACTGGGCGTCGTAGATCAGCAGATCGGCGTTTCGTGCAAGCTCCAGGACGTGGGCGTCGGGTTTTTCCCGGTGCTCGGTATCGGTGCAGTACACCAGCACCTTGCCGTTGTACTCCACCCGATAGCCGTAGGAGCCGCCCGGGTGGTTGAGGAGGAGGCCCTTTACTTTCAGGCCGTCCCCCAGTTCGACGTGTTGACCGTCCTCAAACTGATGAAACACCATGGTGGCCGCCATCTGATCGAGGTTTACGGGAAAGTTGGGGAAATTCATCTGCCCGTGCAGCGTCTCGGCGAGGGTAGAGGAGAGGTTCTTGCCACCGTAAATGTCGAAACGATTGCCCGGCACGAAAGCGGGCACGAAGAACGGGAACCCCTGAATGTGATCCCAGTGAACGTGGCTGAAGAACATAGATGCCTTGACCGGCAGGTTCTTCATCAGCACGGAGCCCAGCGCTCTCAGCCCTGTTCCCCCGTCGAAGATGACAAGTTTGTCACCGCACCGTACCTCGAGGCAGCTTGTGTTGCCTCCCACGCCGACCGTTTCCGGACCCGGCGTGGGGATCGAACCCCTTACACCCCAGAAACGCACACTGAACGTGGAAGACTTGTCTGTCATTGCTTGGCTCCGCCGGTCAATGGCTTCGTCCGGCGATTGCTCGGGTTTCACGGTTTAGATGTCGTCGGCTTTCTGATCGCCTGCCGGCGCTACCTGTGCCGGTACGTCTGCTTCGGCCTTGACTTTCTTGAGATCGTCGACCGCCTCGGTGGGAGCCAGTATATTGATAATCACCAGAACAGCCGGGATAAGAACCACTCCGAGCAAGATGATGTAAGGCACCTGCTTGGGTGTCTGAGCCGAAAGATTCTCAAAATGAGAGAGATCTACAGGGGGTTGATCGCCCATGGGCGCCTCCTTATTTTCCGCCGCGCACGTCGCGACGGGTTGCCATGGTAATTGCGTATCGAATTGAAAGTCAAGCAATTACAGCAT
>JAUVAN010000467.1 GCA_030591725.1 Deltaproteobacteria bacterium | reverse complement strand
CTGGGCGTGATCCTCGGGCACACGGAGTTGGCCCTGGAGCAGATGGATCCAACTCAGCCGTTCTATGCCGGCTTGCGGGAGATCCACGAGGCCGCCGGCCGTTCGGCGGACCTTACCCGGCAACTGCTGGCCTTCGCCCGCAAACAGACCATCGCCCCCAAGGTGCTCAACTTGAACGAGACCATCAAGGGCATGCTCAAGATGCTACGACGGCTGATCGGTGAAGACATCAATCTCGCCTGGATGCCGGGCTCAGAGGTGTGGCCGGTCAAGGTGGACCCCTCTCAGATCGATCAAATCCTGGCCAACCTGTGTGTCAATGCCCGGGACGCCATCACGGATGTGGGCAAAGTTGCCATCGAGACGGGGAATGTGATCTTTGATGAGGCCTACTGCGACGATCGCCCGGGGCTTGTCCCCGGCGAGTACGTGCTGTTGGCCGTCAGCGACAACGGCTGCGGCATGGACAAGGAAACCCTTGGCAAGCTCTTCGAACCGTTTTTCACCACCAAGAAGGAGGGCTCGGGCCTTGGCCTGGCCACGGTCTACGGCATCGTCAAGCAGAACGACGGGTTTATCAATGTCTACAGTGAGCCGGGCGATGGGACAACCTTCAAGCTCTACCTGCGCCGGCATGCGGGCAAGGTCGCACAGATGCAAGAGGAAATCCCGGCGGAACCAGTCGCTCGGGGGAACGAGACCATCCTGCTGGTGGAGGACGAACCGGCGATCCTGAAACTGGCCACGACGATGCTCGAACACCAGGGGTACACCGTGCTGGCTGCCTCCACCCCGGATGAGGCAATCCGCCTGGCCGAGGACCACACCGGCGAGAGTCAATTACTCATGACCGATGTGGTCATGCCCGAGATGAACGGTCGGGAACTGGCGAAATATCTGCTGTCACTCTACCCGGACGTGAAACGCTTGTTCATGTCCGGCTACACTGCCAATGTCATCGCCCACCGGGGGGTGATAGATGAGGGTGTGAACTTCATCCAGAAGCCATTTGGGATGCAGGATCTGGCAGTAAAGGTGCGCGAAGCGCTGGATAGCGATTGAGGAGATCGGAGCTACTTCTCCCCGTCCTTATCCGGGATCGTGAAACTCGCGGGGTCAAACCGATCTCCACCGAGCCAGAGATCAATCTGAGTGCCGCTGTCGTTGCTGTACACATCCGCATGCTTCACCTGCCAGCCGATGAGGTTCAATCGAGCCTCCCCCAGGCTGTCGTATCCGGCCATGCTGCCGTAGTAGCCCGCAAGCTCCGGTCGCCGTGGGTTGTTCAGGGAAGCGCGGACCGCGTTGAGCTCGGTGTCGTCGCGCTTGATATTGTCCATAATTGCCAGATGCATGCCATCCTCTTCCTGATGAAGCGAAATGACCATACGCATGGGATCGGCGTCGAGTACGTAGTGCGCCACCTCGCCGATGAGGTGCAGCACGAAATCTTTGCGCTTCATTTGGTATCCTTTCCGGCTGAGGCTATGCTGCCCTCACGCGCCGGCTTCTTTGATGGGCTGTTTGCGCGATACCACTCAATCACCGCCACGAGAAGCGTTGCGGTCAGACCTCCCGCGAAACCGTTGTTGTAGAGGCCTATCCCGGCATGCCAGGCGCCGGACCGCAGGACGATGACCAGGTGCAGAAAGCCCGCGATCACCCCAAACGGAATGCCGAACTCTCCGGCCACCGGCGCGAGCGTGGTTCCAAAGAGAGCGGCGAGAATCACTCCCGGAGCCGACAGCTCGTGACCAAATGTCACCGCCGCGAGAACGATTCCAGCGAGGACGGGCCAGACATTTCTGGGGTGTTTTCCAAATGCCGCGAAACCGATCACGGTGAAAATTCCACCCAGGACAGGTCCGTTCAGATCCGCTCCAACTACGACTACATAACCCCACATGACCAGACCCATGGTGCCCATATTGATCAGGGCGCCGGCTCTTGAATCCATATCCATGAAGTCGGACGGGAGCCGTCCCGGCAGCTTGAGGATTCGCCAGAAACTTCGCAGTGCGTCCAGACCGCCTCCAATCAGGCCGGCAATGATCAGGGTCGCCGATACCGATGGAATCAGCAATTGGAGCAGGAGCGACGGATCGTCGTTCCACACCTGGCCGCCCGGCAATTGCCGGCCTCGACCGAATATCACCGCCGCCGCGAATAGCGCGAGAAAACCGGTCGTCAATCCGATGTTGTACAGGTTGTAGCCCTGATGGAGACGGAGCATGACGATGGCCACCGCCGGAAGCACAAT
>JAUVAN010000191.1 GCA_030591725.1 Deltaproteobacteria bacterium | reverse complement strand
GAGGTAAATTATACGGCAGCTACTTGGTAATGAACACTCGTTTAGACGCATCAGGGGTGTACGGCAGTCACAGTGGAATCTTTCTTGGGCTTGATGAATTGAAAAACGTTTGGCGGCTGCATGGATGCTCAGAACGACGAGTTATTCTCGATAACAAACACCATTATAACGAGATGGAAATAGACGGCACGGACACTTGGTACTATTTCATGGGATTGGGGATGTTTACAGATCAATCTCCTGACTTATTGCCATATTGACTCCAAGTTGACACGGTTGCCGATGCGGTTCGACTGGCGGCCGAGATCCTTCAAACACGCAAATCACTGAACCCGCGTGCAGTATTTCGTTCTCCCCCGAGTAGATCGAGCCGTCCCCCGCATGGTCGGAGTCATCCCCCGGACAGTTTTACTGAACCCACGTGCAGTATTCCGTACTTCCCCCAGATAGATCGAACCTCCCCCCGCATGGTTGGAGCCGTCCCCCGGGGTTTTACACGTCCCCCCGGTGGTTTTGGTCTCTCCCCGCAGCAGGAATGTCTTGAAGATCTAAGGAGCGTCTGCGATCTCGGGCTCGGCAGTCGCGGGCTTGGCGGCGGAACGCGTTCGCCTCTTGTGGGCGCTTGCATATCCCACCGACCGCTCCTCGTTGCGCCAGAAGACGTACTGGCCGCAGTCGCGGATCTCGTCGACGGACTCCTTGAGGAAGGTGTAGGCCTTGTCGCGCAGGATCTTGGTCTCCTTGTCGACGGCCTTTTCGCCGTGGGCGACGCCGAGCAGGCTGGCAAGCTCATCGCTCTTGGCGGCCGCTTCGTCCAGCTTGTTCATGTCGAAGTTGACGGCGGCGAGGGGCTCGGGGTTGTTCTTGCCGTGGACGCCGAGGTCGGAGAGATCCTGGATCATGTCGGAGTCGCCGCTTCCGTCGGCGATGGCCTGAACGCGGCTCTTCAGGTCGGGGTGCCTGCGGTAGGCGTACAGCATGTCGTGAACGAGCGTATCGCGCAGGTCGTAGGCCACAGGCGCCAGGAGCGCGAACTGCTTCTGGGCCTCCTCCTTGGTGAAGCGCTTGCTGTTCCACCGGCTCTGGATGTACCTCACCGCGCCGATCCGGCCGGGAAGCTCGTCGATTACTGGCTCGGGGAGTCCGGCGGCCAGCAAGGCGGCACGGTCGTCGTTGGTCCAGGCGTAGAGGTCCTCTCCCTCCTGGAGGTATATGCCGACGGGCATATTGGGGTATTTGACGACCTTCGCGTCGATCGCCTTGATGGCGTCTTCATGCATGGAAAAATCGCTCTGATTGGACACTCCTATGTCTCCTTTCCTGGGTTGTGTTACATTGAGACTGGAACGTATTACGACCCGCATCGCTTGTCAAAATAAAAAGAAGCAAGGACTCGACAAGTATCATCTACGGACAATTGTCTGGAACGGGCGTACATGAATCGTCGAGGTTGTCGTAGACATCGATGCTATTTGGTCCGCTGGTGAGCTGGTCCAGAAGATCGCACGCCTCGCAGTCAGGAAGAACAATGTTTTCGAATATAATAACGTCATCGAACACCGATGTGAGGGCGCTAAGGCCGTCCAAGTTTGTCAGGGCGTTGTTGCCCGCAATGCCCAGGTACCCGTAGCCCAGGTACCCGCCTACCGATGTGAGGGCGCCAAGACCATCCAGATTGGCGAGGACGTCGTTGAGCGAAATAGATAAACTCTCTCCCACCGATGTGAGGGCGCTCAAACCGCCCAGATCGGTCAAGATGTCGTTGTCACTGATCAAAAAGGCCTCGCCCACCGAGGTGAGGCCGCTCAGGCCGTCCAGGTTTGTCAGGGCGGTGTTGTCGGCGATTAAAAAGCACCGGTCTACCGTGGCCAGGCAAAACAGATCGCTCAAGTCGGTGCAAGAATGGCATTCTATATCCAGGTCTCCCGAGATCGATGTGTACCCAGCGAGGGTTGCAACGTCCGATTGCGTTTCGATAGATAAACTGCCGCTGTACTCACCCAGATTACACTCGATCGGATCGGTGTCCGTATCGGTATCCGAGTCGGTATCGGTGTCCGTGTCGGTATCCGGACCGGCATCTCCGTTCAGGCTGCCGGTGTGATGACAACCAAGCAACAGGACGATCACTGACCCGACAAAAAGGAACGATATTCCACGCATCGTCTTTCACTTCCGTTTGGTGTGAGCTATCCCCGCTTGCGGCGAATGACCAGGACGGCGCCGAGGAGAAGGACGAACAGGCCGGTGCCCAGGGCGTTGGCGCCCCTGCCGGTGGATCCGACGGCGCACTCGAATGCGCAGCTGCCCTCGGCGGAGCAGGTGTTGCCGTAGCACTCGGCGTCTCCCTCAAAGGTGACCTCGACGTCCGGCATGTTGGTCTTCACCCAGTCCACGGCGGCCTCGAGATCCTTCTTGTCGATGAACTCGCCGTTGCACTCGAGAACACCGTCCGAGTCGCATCCGCCGTGGCAGTCGATGTTCATCTCGCTCTCACAATCGACGTAGACATCCACGTTGCACAGGTGGCAGTCGATGTTGGCTTCCGCTTTGCATTCGCCCTCGCAGGACGCCTCGCACCATCCGTCGCAATCGGGCGCTTCGATTTCGCAGCCCGCATGGCAGTGACCCTCGCAGTAACCATCGCAGTGGCCTGCGCACTCGGCCTCGTCGGCGGACGCGGAGCACTCGCCCTCGCAGGACGCCTCGCAATCACCCTGGCAGTAGAGCTCGCAGTCAGTCACGCTCCAGTCGCCGGTGCACTCGAGGCCGCAATCCGCCTCGCAGCTCGCCGAGCACTCGACGTTGAAATCGAACTCGTCGCAGTGGGGGTCGCAATAGATGTCCATTTCCCCATCGCAGGAGACCCAGAACTCGAAATCGTCGCACTGGAGATCGCATTCGACGCCCCCGTACCAGTTGCACTCGGCGGAGATGACGACCTGTTCGGTCTCACCGTCATCGTTCTCGATCTCGCACCCGGCGAGGGTGTAGAAAACGACTGAAACCGCCGCCATCATGAGCCCGATAATAAATGTCTTTTTCATTTTCATTATTCTCCCGCGAAAAGAGGGCAACACATTAGAGACTGTCATTTCGGCTTATGTATTTAAGGGTATTCCACATGAACCGTGTTCGTCCAGCATTACCGCGAAGGCTATTTCTCGATGAGCCCTATTCCCAGCTCGGTGAGCTGTTCCGTATCTACCTGCGACGGAGCCTCCGTCATCAGGCAGGCGGCCCGTGTCGTCTTGGGGAATGCGATGACGTCCCGGATGGAGTCAGCGCCCACGAGGATGGCCACCAGCCGATCGAATCCGAACGCCAGCCCGCCGTGGGGAGGTGCTCCGTATGACAGGGCCTCCAGCAGGAATCCGAACTTGCGCCCGGCTTCCTCCTCGCCGATGCCCAGCGCCTCGAATACCTGCGACTGCACCTTGCGGTCGTGAATACGGATGGATCCCCCTCCCACTTCCTGGCCGTTGATTACAATGTCGTAGGCGCGGGTCTTGACCTTGAGGGGGTCGGTTGAGAGCAGGTCGAGATCCTCGGAATTGGGAGACGTGAACGGGTGATGCATTGCCACGAGCTTGCCGGTCTCCTCGTCCCGTTCGAACATGGGGAAGTCGGTCACCCATATGAAACCGAACTCGTCGGGGTTCACCAGGCTCAACTTGTTTCCGAGGTGACCGCGAAGTCTGCCCGCCGCCGTGCGGGCAACGCTCGCGTCCCGATCCGCGACGAAAAGGGCCAGGTCGCCGTCCTTCATTCCGGCGTCGTGCAGAAGCGCCTTCTCGAGCGCCTCGTCGACGAACTTGGCCAGGGGTCCGGTGAACTTACCGTCCGCGCGCTTGGTCCATGCGAGACCGCCGGCGCCGTAGGTCTTGACGAACTCGGTGAGGGCGTCCACTTCCTTGCGCGAGAACGCGGCGCCGCCTGAAGCCACCATTCCCGTCACCAGCCCGCCTTCGCCCGCCACGCTCTTGAACACCTGGAACCCGGAGGTCTTCGCCAGATCCGTCAGATCGATCAGCTCCATGCCGAAACGGACATCCGGGTTGTCCACCCCGAAGCGTGTCATCGCCTGTTCGTAAGTGATCCGGGGGATCGGGAGCGGGACCTCCACGTTTTTTAGCCCCGCGAACATGGAGGCGATCATTCCGTCGGCGGTCGTCATCACGTCGTCGGGGTCGACGAAGCTCATCTCCAGGTCGATCTGTGTGAACTCCGGTTGTCTGTCCGCGCGCAGATCCTCGTCCCGGAAGCACCTGCAGATCTGGTAGTAACGCTCGTAGCCCGACACCTGCAGGAGTTGCTTGAACAGCTGCGGCGATTGGGGGAGCGCGAAGAACGTTCCCTGGTTGACCCGCGATGGCACCAGGTAATCCCGGGCTCCTTCCGGTGTCGATTTTGTGAGGATGGGGGTGTCGAACTCCACAAAACCCTGCGACGCGAAATACTCACGCGCCAATCGGGCGGCTTCGGATCTGAGAATCATCGCCTTGCGCAACGGCGGGCGACGGAGGTCGAGGAACCTGTACTTGAGCCTGGTTTCCTCTTTGGCGTCCACCTCGTCGGCAACCTGGAAAGGCATGGGCAAGGATCTGTTGAAGAGTTCGAGATCGGTGGATACTACCTCTACTTCACCGGTGGCCAGCTTGGGGTTGGGCTTGCCCGCACGTTTCTGGATCGTGCCGCGAACCGCCACCACGTACTCCTGACGCAACCCTTTCGCCACCTCCATGTCGGCCTCGCCGAGGCTTGCTCCGTCGAACACCACCTGGGCTACCCCGAAGCGATCACGAAGATCGATGAAGATCGTGCCGCCGTGATTCCTCACCGCGTCCACCCACCCCATGAGGACCGCGGTCTGTCCTGCGTCTTCTATCCGTAGCTCACCAGCCCCGTGACTTTTTTTCCATTCCGTTATGAATCGGCTCACTTTCAACTCCTTTTTAAAGAAATGGGGAAACCTTTACCCCGCTTTTTCCCTGACCCACGCACGCAAAGTTTCTTGAACCTCGTCCCAGCTCATCTCAGAGAGAAGTTCGGGAGACTCCTCGGTTCGCGCATCGTCGAAATAACACAACGACATGAGGACATGCCCGATGCTCTTGATGGCGAACTTTTTTGAGTACAATTCGAGCGCGCGATCAAAGGGAACGGGTCCGGAACAAATCGCGACGACATCGAAAAAATCTTTCTTGTCTCCACGTTGTGCTGCTGCCGCGAGCTTCATACACGCCAGATCGTCGAGACAGGCCATGCGACATCGGTACTCGGGCCATTCGATGAAATCTCCAAGCATTGGGTACCTGTATCGAATAAAGGAAACCCGAACTCCATCGATGAGGCCGTGCAACGCGCCCCTGCCGACCTCTTTCACGTCAATGGGTATTCCGTCCATGCGCAGTTCTTGCGCCAGCGCGCTCGAATCGAATCGCTCCGCGGGAGAGAACCAGTCGAGGTCCAGGGAGCGGCGATGCCCCAACTGGATCGCGACGGCGGTTCCGCCTCCGAGGTAGAAATCTCGCTGCCGACACCAGTCTCCGATTACATTCAGAACCCGGCGCTGCTCGATTGGCAGCACCTCTTCGTGAAATCCGGTCATCCTATCTGTTGTCCCAGATCCGCCTCACCGGATCGGCGAGCCAATCGTCCACTTCTCGGGATGACAGTCGCAGGATGTTCTCAAAAAAACGCAACCTCTTTCGCTCCATTGTCCTTCCGCGCGTTCTTCTCAGATGCGCCCGTAACGCCTCGTCGCCGGCGAATTTACATAGCATCCGGATGTGTTCGATATCGCCTCTGGCGAGAATCCGACCGATTATGAATTCCCGATGGGAGTTCCACGACACGTCCGGAGCATGCACGTCCCAGAGCAGTTCCCGGGGTACGGTAAAATCATCCGCATGCTTTTCGATATGAGCGCTCATCTTTTTTCCTCGCCCTGAACAATATCACAATCGCTCAATATCCACATTTCTTCCCCCTTTGCGCAGTGGTTAGGGGTTGGGGTGGGGTCTTGTCGCGAAACAAATTTCCTGTACTCTGCAACCAACTGTTTTTACAAGGAGTTGATCGAATTATGTGCGGTATCGTTTGCTATATAGGCTCCAGACCATGTGTCGATATCATTCTGCAGGGCCTGACCAGGCTCGAATACCGGGGCTACGATTCGGCGGGCATCGCCGTACACGACGGTGAAATGCTGAAGGTAGTGAGAGCGCAAGGTAAGCTCGTCAACCTCGGGACCGCCCTCGAAAAGACTCCCCTCGCAGGCAAGCTCGGAATGGGCCACACCCGCTGGGCCACCCACGGACGCCCGTCGGAGAACAACGCCCATCCACATATGGTCAACGGAGTGGCAGTGGTTCACAACGGAATCCTGGAGAATCACCTCGAGCTCCGCCGGGAGATCGAGCAGACAGGCGCCACGTTCTCCTCCGAAACCGACACCGAGATCTTCGCCCACCTGATCTCCGCAGCGCTCGAGAAAAATCCGGACCTGGTGGCGGCGGTTCGACAGGTTCTCTCCAGGGTAACCGGATCCTATGCCATCGCCGTCATCGCAAAGAGTGATCCGGGCAGGGTAGTGGTGGCCAAGAACTCCTCTCCACTGGTGATCGGTGTGGGCGACGGGGAGACATTCGCCGCTTCCGATATCCCGGCTATTTTGAAACACACCAACCGGATGGTCTTCATGGAAGATCGGGAGCTGGCCGTGCTGACCGCAGAAGGCTTCAGTATTCACGAGATCGACGGCCCCGAGATCACGCGGGAACCCAAAACGATTGAATGGTCCGCGACCCAGGCCGAGAAGGGCGGGTACCGGCACTTCATGCTCAAGGAGATCCACGAGCAACCCAGAGTGATGGAGGATACCATGCGCGGGCGTGTCTCCATCGAGGGTTCGGGGGTCGCCACGGAGTTGATGGGGCTCGACGATCTCTCCGCTCGACGGGTGAGACGGATCGTGCTGCTGGCTTGCGGTACCTCGTACCACGCGTCCCTCGTGGGGAAATACTGGCTCGAAAATCTGGCGAAAGTTCCCACGGAGGTGGAGCTGGCCAGCGAGTACAGGGCCCGCAATCCGCTGGTGGATCCCAACGATCTCGTCATTCCGGTCTCACAGTCGGGTGAGACCATCGACACCCTGGAAGCGGTCAAGGTCGCAAAAGAGGGCGGCGCGTCGATCCTGGCCATCGCCAACGTACTCGACTCCGCCATACCGCGGGCTTCGGACGGATCTCTGTACACCCACGCGGGACCGGAGATCGGGGTTGCCTCGACCAAGTGCTTCACGGCCCAACTCACCGCCCTGTTCATGCTGGCGGTCCATCTGGGTCGCAGGCGCGGCGTTCTCGAAAAGCCTCGCGCCCGGGAGTTGCTCGAGGGTCTTCTCAAGATACCGGCCCTGATGCGGGAGATTCTCAACGACTCCGAACATATCGAGGAGCTGGCCAGGGAGCTCGCGTCGTACTCGAATTGTCTGTATCTCGGCCGGAGGCTCCTGTTTCCCATAGCCCTCGAGGGCGCGCTCAAGCTCAAGGAGATCGCCTACATCCACGCCGAGGGTTACGCCGCCGGGGAGATGAAGCACGGGCCCATAGCCCTTATCGACGAAAATATGCCGGTGGTGGTGGTCATGCCCACCGATTCGTCCTTCAACCGGATCTCGGGAAACGTACAGGAGGTGCTCGCTCGAGGCGGTCGGGTAATCGCCGTGGGCACACGGGGGGAGAAGACCCTGGATGCCCTCGACGTCAAGCGGATAGAGATACCCGCTTGTCTGCAGGAGCTATATCCCATTCTGGCGGTGATTCCGCTGCAGTTGCTGGCTTACTATGTGGCTGATTTCAAGGGCACCGACGTGGACCAGCCTCGCAATCTGGCGAAGACGGTCACAGTAGAGTAGTCACACG
>JAUVAN010000109.1 GCA_030591725.1 Deltaproteobacteria bacterium | reverse complement strand
GGGACGACGAATTCGAGTTCGTGCGACATGGAGGTTTGTTCGATGTTCGATGTGCCATCCAGTGACTTGAGGAAGAAGGAAAAAGGCGAGGGGGGAAAGTCCGAGCCTGTTCGTATCGATGTGAAAAACGAAAATGGGGAAATGTCGATTGCGCGTAGAAGACTTGGCATGCTGTTCGACGATGGAACCTTCGAGGAGATCGGCGCGGGGGTTATTCATCGGGCAGCGGATTTCGGCCTGGAAAAGAAGAGGATTCCGGGCGATGGGGTCGTGACGGGTAGTGGTGAGGTCAACGGCCGCGTGGTCTTCGCCTATTCTCAGGATCGAGGAGTGATGGGCGGTTCCCTCGGGGAGGCCCACGCCAAGAAGATCACCCGGGTACAGGACCTGGCCATGCGCGCGAAGGTGCCGTTGGTGGGGATCAACGATTCGGGCGGCGCCAGGATCCAGGAGGGCATAGACTCCCTCGGTGGCTACGGAGAGATTTTCAGGCGCAACGTCCTGGCATCCGGCGTATGCCCCCAGATTTCCATGGTGCTCGGGCCGTGCGCGGGCGGCGCGGTGTATTCTCCGGCGCTCACGGACTACGTGGTGATGGTTCGCAAGCAGAGCTACATGTTTCTGACCGGCCCCAAGGTGGTCAAGACAGTGACCTTCGAGGATGTGGATTCCGAGACGCTCGGAGGCGCCGATGTGCACGGGCGAACCACCGGGCTCGCCCACATGGTCTACAAGGATGATGAGGCCGCCATCGCCGGCGTGCGCCAGTTGCTGGGGTATCTGCCCCAGAGCTATCTGGAACGGCCTCCGTACATGGAGACCAACGATCCCATCGAACGTGACTGCAGCGGACTCGACACCGCCATTCCCGAGTCGTCGCGCCAGATTTACGACGTCAAAAAGATTCTCAAGGAGGTGCTGGATCGGGGGACTTTCTTCGAGATTCAAAAGAACTGGGCCAAGAATATTGTGATCGGTTACGCCAGGCTGGGCGGCTACTCGGTGGGGATCATTGCAAATCAACCAGCCATGATGGCTGGTGTGCTCGATTGCAACGCCTCCCGCAAGGCCTCTCGCTTCATACGCTCATGCAACGCATTCAACGTGCCGATCCTCTCCTTCGTGGACGTGCCGGGCTTCCTTCCGGGAACAGGGCAGGAGCACAACGGCGTGATCTCCCACGGCGCCAAGCTCATGTTCGCCTACTGTGAGGCCACGGTTCCCAAGCTGGCCGTGATCCTCCGAAAGGCTTACGGAGGCGCGTACATAGTCATGAGTTCCAAGCACGTGGGCGCAGACGTCAACCTGGCCTGGCCGACGGCGGAGGTGGCGGTCATGGGAGCGGCGGGCGCCGTGGAGGTGCTCTTTCGCAAGGAGATCGCCGGCTCTACAAACCAGGAACAGGCCACCACCATAAAGGTAGAGGAGTACGAAAATAAATTCCTCAACCCGAGCCGCGCCATGGAGCGCGGATACGTGGACGCGGTCATAGCGCCGAGCGACACTCGGGCCAAGCTGTACCGCCACCTGAAGTCCCACTTCAACAAGGTCGAGGACTACCCCGACAAGCGCAACGGCAACATTCCCACCTGAGGAAGCCGTTTTCTGAAATAAATTCCCAATAGCATTGTTCGTCGTATAGTCGGGCTTGACCCTTTTTGATGGGTACGTAAACTGGCGGTCAAAATTTCAACGGCATCTGATTATGAAGTCGAGGAAGCAGTAAATGAGCAGCAATGAACTGATGATCGAGGTCAAAGATCTCACCAAGTCGTACGGTCCCATCCGTGCTCTGGACGGGGTCTCGTTTGAGGTGCGCCGGGGCGAAGTCCTTGGCTTTCTGGGCCCCAACGGCGCGGGTAAAACCACAACCATGAAGATCCTCACGTGCTTCATCGCGCCCACGGAGGGGCAGGTGATCGTGGGAGGAATGGACATCTACAAAAACCCGCTCGAGATACGGCGCAACGTGGGCTACCTGCCCGAGAACGCGCCCCTGTATCCCGACATGCTGGTGAGCGAGTACCTGGATTTCGTCGGCGTGATACGAGGTATGTCGCGGGCGGACAGGAAGGTGGCGGCGGATCGGGTGATCGGACAGTGCGGGCTCGACGAAGTCGTGTACCAGGAGATCCGTACACTCTCCAAGGGTTTCAGGCAGCGGGCAGGCCTCGCACAGGCGATGCTCCACAATCCGCAGATACTGATCCTCGATGAGCCGACCTCCGGCCTCGATCCAAACCAGATCGCGGAAATACGCGGTCTCATCAAGGGGATAGGCAAGGAGCACACTGTCATACTGTCCACCCATCACCTCGCGGAAGTGCAGGCAACCGCCGGCCGCGTGGTGATCATCAACAAGGGAAAGCGGGTCGCCGACGGCACCCCCCGGGAGCTGGAACAGCAGCGGGGGGGCGCAGTGTACGAGGTAGTGCTTCTCAAACCAGCCGACGAGACGGACGAGATCCCGGCGGTGTTCAAGCAAATCGACGGAGTGGACGCGGTGGAGAAGATAGAAGCTGCGGATGATGAACTCGCCTTCGTCGTGACCGGGCAAGCGGACAAGGATGTGCGCTCCGATATTTTCAGGGCGGCGGTAGACAAGGGCTGGGTTCTTCTGGGGCTCGTGCGCAAGCAGGTAGACCTGGAGGAGATCTTCCGTGGGCTCACGGTCGTTGATACTGGAAAGGGGGTGGAATAGATGGGCGCAATGTTGGCCATATGGCGCCGGGAGTTCAGGTCGTACTTCAACTCACCGGTCGCTTATTTCGTGATAACGGTTTTCCTGGCGCTCGTGGGGATAATGTTCTTCGTTCCCTTCTTCGCGCAGGACAGGGTTTCCATGCGGAGCTTCTTCTCACTGGTGCCTTTCCTGTTCGTGTTCTTCGCGCCCGCTATCACCATGAGGCTCATCGCGGAGGAACGCCGGAGCGGCACCCTGGAGTTGCTGATCACCATGCCCGTCAGGGACGTGGACGTGATCCTGGGCAAGTACGCGGCGGCGCTCTCGTTGCTCGTGGTGGCCTTGCTCCTTACCGTGCCGTACGCGATCACCATTTCGTTCTTCGGATCCCTTGATTGGGGCCCGGTCCTGGGCGGATACCTGGGGCTGTTGTTCATGGGCGCCGCGTTCATCGCCATCGGGCTGATGACTTCGAGCTGGAACGAAAACCAGATCGTCGCATTCATAGTCGCGCTGTTCATCTCCATGCTGTTCCTGATGGTCGACCGGTTCATAGTGTTCCTGCCCAACTCTCTGGCGCCCTGGGCGGAATACCTCAGCTTCACTTCGCATTTCTCCAACGCTGCTCGGGGGATGATGGACAGCCGAGACGTGATCTTCTACCTGTCTTTCGTGTTGCTGTGCCTGTTCCTGGCGTTCAGGTCGCTGGAGTCCAGGAGGTGGAGATGACTGCCATGAACAAGAAATTCAAGCTCAGAAGCGAGTCGATCATTTTCATCCTGGTGCTGGTCGGGATCCTGGTGCTCGTCAACCTCCTGTCGGTGCGGTTCTTTTCCCGCGTGGATCTCACACGGGACGGTGTCTTCACCTTGTCAAAAGCGTCGATCTCTCTGGCGAAGAACCTGGACGACAAATTGGTGGTGAAGGCCTACTTCACAAAGAACCTTCCGGGACGCTTCGCCTCGCTCGAGAGGCACGTCAAGGACATGCTCGACGAGTACAAGCAGCACTCCGGCGGACACATGGTCGTCGATTTCATCGATCCGGACGAGGACGAAGAGGGCGACGAGGAGGAGACTGCCAAGAACCTCGGCATAAGAAAGATGCCCAACCCGGACATCGAGAAAGACCAGACCACCATCAAGGAGGGGTACCGGGGAATCGCGTTCAGCTTCGGCTCGCGCACAGAGGTGATAAGGGCAGTGGAATCTCCGGTGGGTCTGGAGTATCAGATCACCACCGTGTTGAAGAAGCTGCTCGGCTACAAGTCGAGCATGGGGTTCGTGATCGGGCATGGAGAGCCGCTCATCGAGCCGCCCTCCGAATCGGATCGCCCCCTGATGCCCGACGAAAAGCTCAACCGCGGAGCGTACAAGAACCTTCGCAGAAACTTCGATCTCTATAATTACAACGAGGTAAAACTCAAGGGAGGCACCGTCGACATCCCGGAGAGCACGGACGCCATTCTGGTGGTCGGTCCGACCGGAAAGTACGACGAAAAGGAGCTCTACAGAATTGATCAGTTCCTCCTGAACGGCGGCGCGGTGGCCATGTTCCTCTCGGGAACCAATGTCTCCATCACGCCCTCGGAGGTGCCGATGCTTCCGCCTACCTTCGAGACCTCACTCAACGAGGCCGGGCTTTCGGATTTTCTGAAACACCACGGCGTGGAGATCGGGACCGAGCTGGTGTTTGACAAGCAGTCGGCCAATTACATCTCCAAGTGCCCGCCGATGCCGTTGGCCCTGCCGAGGCCCTATCCAGCATGGCCGATCATTACGGCGTTCGACGAGGACCACCCTGTGGCGTTCAGACTGGGCAGCCTCACGCTACCCTACGCCACGCCGGTGCGTATCTCGAAGGCAGCCGAGAGCGATGCTTCAATAGAGGCGGCGGAGCTGGCCTTCAGTTCGGGAAGTTCCTGGGCCGTCGAGGGGGTGGACGCGATCATCGAACCGTGCGGGGTCATCGACTCTACAGATCTTCAGAGCGGCATCCCGGTCGTGGTGGCTCTGAAGGGTGACTTCACGAGCTTCTTCGACGGAAAGGAGCTTCCAATAGAGGGCAAGGATGACAAGGAAAAAGGGAACGGTGACTTTATAGCGAAGAGTGTCAAACCTGGTCGGCTCATAGTGGTCGGATCGGCGGCGCTGCCCATGGACGAATCCCTCATGTACCTGGCCCGCATCGACAGGAGGCAGGCGCACAACAATCTCACGTTCATCCAGAATGTCCTCGACTGGCTCACAAGCGAGGACGATCTCATCGCGGTTCGCATGAAGAATGTGAACGATCCGCCTCTCGAAAAAGGATCCGAGGGCGCCAGGACCGTTGCGAAGTGGGTCAACATCATCGGCGTGCCGTTTTTGTTCATTCTGTTCGGCGTGGTCCGCTGGAGGATTCGAGCTTTGCGGAAATCCAAAAAAGCAACCGCCGGCGCGAACGACAAGAAGGGAAGGAAGGCCAAATGAAAAAGAATATTATTGCACTGGTAGTGCTGGCTGCGCTCGGCCTGACCGCCTTCTTCATCTTCAGGGAGCCACCGCCCGATGTGGACAAGGCGAAGGAGACTCCGCTGTTGGGGCCGGTTTCCCCGGACAAAATCGAAAGGCTGGAGATCATCCGGCACGAGGGCACCGGGGCGACTTTGCGCGAGGAACTCATCGTCCTGGAGAAGGTCGGCGACGACTGGAGAATGATCAAGCCCGTGGAGTACGCCGTGAACGCCACCTCGGTGAGCAGGATGGTGGACGCCCTGGCCGAGATGAGGATCATCGACGTCATCAGCGAGAACAAGGCCAAGCATCACGTGCTTGAAGTGGATGACGAGATGGGTATCGAGGTCACGGTCTCAGGTGGCGATACCGAGCTTGCCCGCTTCATCGTGGGAGTGGCCCGGAAGGGAATGACGATGGTGCGGGTTCCGGGTTCGGACACGGTGTATCGATCCCACGGGACTTTCAGGATCACGTTCAACAAGAGGGCAGACAACCTGCGCGATCATACCGTGACCAGGCTGGATCGCGACTCGGTGACGCGGATGAAATTCTTCAACGAGCACGGGGAGCTGGAGGTCGTGCGTGAGGGAGAAGAAATCAGAGAAGGAGAAAGTGCGCCGGTGCCGGTCTTCGTGCCGGTCGGCGAGGAGATCCAGAACTTCGACAGCCGCGCCGCCCTGGGAATATCGAGAAGCCTGACAGGGCTGTCCGCCAAGGAGTTCGTGGATGACAAGCCGGGCGACGAGGTGACCGGTTTGGGGGAGGGCGCGACGCGCGTCGAGTTCGAAGCCAGCAAGGACGGCAAGAAAGGGTCCTACACGATCTGGCTGGGCAACAAGGACGAGAAGAAACGCCTGGTTTTCGTCAAGTCGACAGCGCTGGATCAGATATTCAAGGTCTCCATGCATCTGGTTTCCCGCTACTGGGCAAAGGTGGACGATTTTGCGCGCACCGACGAGCAGGTGGCTCAGCAGGAGAAGGCTCGCAAGGAGTCCAGAGAACACGGGGAAATGCACAAGAAGCACGCCGAAATGAGGAATGCAATGCAGCCTGGTTCCTCTCCCGGTGGTGCGCCCGGAAAGGCCGGCGCGGGCGGTCAGGAGATTCCTCCGGACATCATGAAGAAAATCCAGGAACAGATGAAGAAGCAGGCCGCGCAGGGCGGCCAGGGCGCCAAGCCCGCTCCCAAGCACGCCGGCCACAATCACTAGAGCACTAGCCTGCAATATTAATCAGTCGGACGGCACCGAGTTCTTGAGCCTCCAGCGTTCCACTGCCGGGAGCATCGCCTTTTGTGCCCTTAAGGGCTCGATTATGGTGATGTCCCTGTGCTTTCCGAGGTTGTCGTGAACCGGCAAGAACCAGTCAATGGCGTCGGCGGAACTGCATGCGCTCGCAGATCTGCCCGGAAGTGAGACAGTCAGAGGCGCCGATGCGTCGAGCTTGTCCATGGATCTGAACATGCGCTGCAGGGCTCCGATAAAACGTTCCTCGCAGAAACCCTCCGTGGGGCCGAGGCCGAAGACGATCAGATTGTCGTGCGGAAGGCGGCGCTCCAGCGGGACGAGCAGCGATTCGTCAACATTGCCGGAAAGGAAGCCATCGATGATCAACCGGGACAGATGACCGTGGAGACGCCAGTCTCTCAGGCCCTCCACGCCCACGAGGGGTTGTCTCTCTTCGAACCGAAACATGATCAACAGGCCGCCGCGCTGCTTGTCGAGGCGATCCAGCCGAGGAGGGATGAACGTGACGATGTTCAATCGAGGCGCTTTGCATCTCTGGCGATGCGATCGAGGATTCCGTTCACGAAGGCGGGGGATTCCAAGGTGCCGAATCGCTTGGCCAGCTCGACGGCTTCGTTGATCACCACGAGCGGGGGAGTCTCTTCGTCGGCGGTGAGTTCGTGTGTTCCCATACGCAGGATGTTTCGGTCCACGCGGCTCATGCGCTCCATGCGCCAGTTATCGCTCACCGAGACGACGATCTCGTCAATTTTTTCGATGGATTTCGCCACCGCAATAAAAAAGTCGATCGCAAACTCATCGGGCAGTGGGCCCTCACCGAAATAGTCCTTGTAACTATCGACCACCTCGCGCGCGCCGATCCCGGCGGCTTCGAGCTGAAAGAGCATCTGGAGGACGACCTCCCTTGAGCGGCGACGAGTTGCCATGTCTCAGAGCTTTTTACCCAGGTTGGCCATTTCAATTGCAGAAACTGCGGCTTCCCAACCCTTGTTGCCGGCCTTTGTGCCGGCCCGCTCGATGGCCTGCTCCAGGGTGTCGGTGGTAATGACTCCGTATGAGACAGGTGTATCGGAGGTGAGGGAGACCTGGGCCAGGCCCTTGGTCACTTCCGAGGCGATGTAGTCGAAGTGCGGGGTGCCGCCGCGTATCACAGCTCCCAGGGCGATCACTGCGTCGAACTCGTCTTTCTGGACGAGCCTGCGCACGATTGCGGGGAGTTCGAACGAGCCGGGAACCTTCACCAGCGTGCATTTTTCGGTATCGCAACCGTGTCGCGCGAGCGCGTCGAGACATCCTTCCACCAATCGATCGACGATAAAGTGGTTGAACCTGGAAACCGCAATCGCAAACTTGAGACCCTTGGCTTCGAGTGTGCCCTCGAGAACCTTTGGGCCGCTGTCTGAATTGGATCCCATACTACACCTCCTCAATGGTGATCTGCTCGGCCTCTTCGAAACCCCATGCCTCGAGACCGACCAGTCTGTGCGGGTTGTTCGATATCATTTGCAGCTTTCGCACGCCCAGGTCCAGAAGTATCTGGGCGCCGATGCCGTATTCCCTTATCACGCCTTGCTCGTCGTCCCTGGGATCTGTGCGCGCATGGCCACCGATAGTGTGCTCCAACTCCTCCCTGAGCGTTTCCCGGGATGGGAGGAACAGGAGGATTCCGCGACCGCGCCGGATGACGGCCTTGATGACATCTCGCGCCGTCGGGCTGGTCTTTCGGGTGTGGGCGCCGAGCACGTCGTCCGCGAAGCTTCCCACGTGACCTCGACAGGGAACCCAGTCGCCGTCATCCACGTTTCCCAGGCAGAGGGCGACATATTCCCGCCGCGCTATCCCGGGTGCGGCCTGGTAGATGTGCGCCTTGAAGACGGCCTTGCCGTCGCCATCGCCCAATTCCATCTCGTGGGTGGAGCATCGCTCGACGAGTCGGTCGTGCTGCAGCCGGTATTCAATGAGATCTGCGATGCTGACAATGTGGATGTCGTGCTCCCCGGCGAACACCTTCAGGTCATCCATGCGGGCCATGGTTCCGTCCTGCTTCATGATCTCGCAGATGACTCCGGCGGGGGTCAGGCCGGCGAGACGCGCCAGGTCGACCGATCCCTCGGTCTGACCGGTTCGCTGCAACACGCCGCCCGGCATCGACCGCAGCGGAAATACGTGACCGGGGCTCACCAGGCTGCTCGCATCCGCCCCGGGGGCAACCGCGACCCTGATGGTGTGCGCGCGATCGGCGGCGCTGATCCCCGTGCTGACACCTTCCGCCGCCTCCACGGAAATGGTGAAGGCGGTCTGCAGTGGCGATCGATTGGACTTGACCATCATCGGCAGGTCCAGCTGTTCGACGCGCTCAGGAGTCAGGGTCACGCAGATGAGCCCGCATGCCTTTGTGGCCATGAAGGTGATCGCCTCGGGCGTGACCAGCTCGGCGGCCATGGTCAGGTCTCCTTCGTTCTCCCGGTCCTCGTCATCGACCAGGATGACCATCTTGCCCGCCTTGATCGCTTCGATGGCGAGACTTGCCCGTTCTATGGACTTGAGTTGCTCGATCACGATTTACCTCACGAATCCAGTACGTCGCAGGAGATTCATATCCACAGTCCCGCCGTCGGCGGTTCCGCGTTTGAGTTGCCCGGCCACGTACTTGGCCAGAACATCGGTTTCCAGGTTCAACATCGTTCCGACATGCATATCGCAAAAGGTCGTGTGCTCGAGGGTAATGGGAATGACCATCACCTCGAACCAGTCGCTCGATACTTCATTGATGGTGAGGCTCACGCCGTCGAGGGCGACGGATCCCTTGGACGCCAGCTGACTCTTGAGAGACCCGTCCGCCGGCATGGCGATTCTCCATCGCTCGGCTTCTTGCAGGCGCGTACGGGACTGAAGGCTCACCGTGGCATCCACGTGCCCGGCCACAAAATGACCGCCGACAGGGTCGCCGACGCGCAGCGCCCTTTCCAGGTTGACGCCCGTTCCCGACGTCGCCTTTCCCAGGCCTGTCACCGCCAGGGTCTCCGTCGACGCGAACGCGGTGAATCCGCCGCTCTCCAGCTTCGTTACCGACAGGCACACCCCGTTGATGGCGATGCTCTCTCCGATCTCCGAAGAGGGCAGGGCGGTGGTTACGCTGATCTCCGCTTCTGTTCCGTGTTTAGCCAGGCGGGAGATACGTCCCACGTCTTGTATAAGGCCGGTAAACATGTTGCCTCATCTACTCCTTACGGCCTGGGAACTATACACAAAGAAATTGAGGGGACAAGTCATATACGTCCTCGTTCATCCGCCATAGCACCTATCCAAACGAGCGTGCGACGGCGGACAAGCGTCCACGTCGTCCACACCGTCTATCTTGTCCACTCGTTCTTCTGCTAGTATCCGTTTTTGAATATGAACATGGCAGTCATCAAATGCGTTTGCGCCGCAGTTCTCCTTGCGCTGTGCTTTTTACCGAAAGCCGCAGGGGCGCAGGATTCCGTGCCGGCGTCGCGGTCCAGGTTGTCGGTGCTGGCGGTTTGTGCCCGACCGGAGTTGTCCGGACGGGAGAAGCACCTGATTTCGGAACTGGAATTGGCCCTCGATGGATTCGACATAATCACGGTCGATCCGGGGCTTCCCAACTTTCGCGAGTTGAGCGAACCGGAGCAAGTGAAAGTAATTCGCGCGTCGACGCGTAACGCCGCCGATACTTCGCCCGTCATCTGGCTGGAGTGCGATATCTGGGAAAAAACTGTTGTGCGGATGGGGTCAACCCAGGACGGCACCTTCACCATTCGAACTCTCGAGGGTGGCTCGGTGGAGGAGGTAGTTCTGGCCTTGCGCGAGATCGTCAGCGACAGTTTTCAGATATCCCCAGCAGAAGAAACAGCGCAAGAGCCGGAACCTCAAACCGAAACAGAAGAAGAACCAATCGAAACAGAGCCACCTGGACTCAGAGTGAGCATCCTGACAGCGATTGAGTTCGGTGGAGGCCTGGTCGGTCATGTGGGATCCTCGTTCCTGTGGGGAGGCGGGATCGCTGTGGACCTGCGTATCCCACAAGGATTCTTCGGCAGGCTGGCGTTCCTCGCCAAGATGGGACCTCGTGCGGAAGACAGGGAGCTGTTGATGGTCGGCTACAGGATAGAACCTCGCGTGGAGGTCGGGTACTTGTGGACAATGGGTTTTTTCGAGGTCGGGCCGATGGTGACTCTTGCGCCGATGTGGAATTCGGTCGATTTTGCAATCACCGAAGGATATCATCAGTACTATGATTGGTGGTCGCTGAGGTTTGCGGGCGGCTTCGATTCGAGATTCAAGCTGACCGATCGATTGTCGATCGTCCTCGATTTGACTCTCGGTTTCATGCCGAGCAAGCGGTTTTACAGGCGCCTGTCAAAAAGCACGTTGCGCAAGACGCCGACCATGGATCTGGCGGCTGCACTGGGGTTGATTGTGGAAATATGAGGAGATCCGGAGCAAATGCCGGAAGGATCCGGGCTACCGAAGGAATGAGCTTGTGAACGAAGGGCACAAAGGCCCGATGGCAACAACATCCGGTGAGGAGCCGGATGACGAACAGCTGATGGCCATCCTCGCGACGGGTGAGATGTACCCGCTCGCGAAGCTGTACATGCGGTACGGAGCGATGGTCAAAGAAGCGATAAGGAGATTTGCGCCCGAAATCTCCATCGCAGAGGCCGAG
>JAUVAN010000045.1 GCA_030591725.1 Deltaproteobacteria bacterium | reverse complement strand
TGGTGCACTTGCCGCACGACTCGAACTTCAGGAACCCCAGGAAGTACTTGGCCACGTCGACCATGCACGTCTTGTCGTCCATGACGATCATGCCGCCGGAGCCCATCATGGACCCCTCTTCCCACAAACTGTCGAAATCCACCGCGAGATCCAGCTTGGACGCCGGCAGACATCCCCCCGAGGGTCCACCCGTCTGAACAGCCTTGAACTCGTTGCCGTCGGGAATACCTCCGCCGATGTCGAAGATGATCTGACGGAGCGTCATGCCCATCTCGGCTTCCACGAGGCCGGTGTTGTTCACCTTGCCCACCAGCGAAAAGATCTTGGTGCCCGGCGAGCCCTTGGTGCCCTTGCCGATGTACCAGTCCGCGCCCTTCTCGAGAATCAACGGGATGTTCGCATACGTCTCCACGTTGTTCAGATTGGTCGGCTTGTTGTACAGACCCGAGATCACCGTGTGGATGTGCTTCGCCCTCGGCTCGCCCACCTTGCCCTCGATGGACATCATCAACGCCGTGGACTCACCGCACACAAACGCGCCGCCACCCCGATTGATCTTGATGTTGAAGTCCAGGTCTGTGCCCAGGATCCCCTTGCCCAGGAATCCCCACTCCCGCGCCTGCGCGAGCGCTATGGTCAATCGCTCGATGGCCAGTGGATACTCGTGGCGCACGTACACATAGCCCTCGTCCGACCCGATGGTGAACGCCGCTATTATCATCCCCTCGATCACCGCATGAGGATTGCCCTCCAGGATCGAGCGGTCCATGAACGCGCCCGGGTCGCCCTCGTCCGCGTTGCAAATGATGTAGCGCTTGTCCGACGGAGCATTTTTGCAGGTCTCCCACTTTCGTCCCGCCGGGAATCCGCCGCCTCCGCGTCCGCGAACGTTGGCCTTCTTGACCTCTCCCAGCACCGCTTCGGGACCCAGCTCCAGCGCCTTCGCCAGACCGTCGTATCCACCCAGGGCGATGTAGTCGTCGATGCTCGTCGGGTCGATCTCCCCGTTTTTACCAAGTATCAATCGCTCCTGATGTTTGTAGAACGGAATCTCGTGTTCGGTTCTGTGCTTCTTTCCGGTAACCGGATCGTCGTAGAGATGCTCTTCCAGAACCTCTCCACCCTTCAGCGTCCTGTCCACGATCTCGGCCACCGCTTCCGGTTTTACTCGCTGGTACAACTGCTTTTCAGGATGCATCAGCACCAGCGTCCCGCGCTCGCAAAAACCGTGACAACCCGTCGGCTTGATATCTATCTTGTCGCTCAGGCCCTGTTTCTCGATCTCCTCGCGAAACGCCGCGACCACCTTTGGAGAACCGTACGCGTTGCAACCGGTGCCTGCGCAGATCGCCACCACTTTTTTGCCTTCTTTGGTCCTCTTGTCGACAAGCTCTTCCCGGTAGGAGCTGAGCTTCGCACTATTAGTGATCAATGCCATCACTCGCCTCCTTCCGATGCCTTGAGTTTCTTCACCGCCCTGGTCAACCGGGTGGACGTCACGTTGCCGTGATATTCCCCATCGATGATCACCAGAGGACCGAGCGCGCACGCGCCGACACAGTTGACCTCCTCCAGGGTGAACTGCAGATCCTCCGTGGTCCCACCGGACTTGACTTTTAGATCCCTCTCCAGATGCTCCACCAAACGCTGGGCGCCGCGCACGTGGCACGCTGTCCCCATGCACACCGTGCAGATATGCTTTCCACGCGGCTCCAGGTGAAACGACTCGAAGAACGTCGCCATCGAGTAGATGCGCGACACCGGCACGTCCAGCTTTGCCGAGATGTGATTCACCGCTTCCCGCGGCAGGTAGTTCTCCTGATCCTGGACATCCTGCATGATCGCCAGAAGAGAGGTTGCGTCACCATCGTAGTTCTCGATGATGGCGTCGACTTTGGTAAGATCCATCAGACTTCCTCCTCATGGGTCATCCGCACCTTGGCCTCGAGTAGCCGGTACTCCGCCCTGAGCCTGGCCTCGATGTCGTCGATCACGTCGTCGGTCAGGTGCCTGAAACGCCCCTGGGGCTTGAGATAATCACGAAGCGCCCTGAACTCGGACACGGGCTCCGTGATCGTGTATTTCCCGTCCTCCACCTCGTAAAGAGGAAACACTCCTGTCTCCACGGCCAGACGTCCGATCTGCACCGCCAGCTCCGGGCGCATCCTCCAGCCCGTTGGACAGGCCGAGTAAATATGCAGGTAGGCCGGGCCTTCGACATCGGCTGCCTTGCGAACCTTCCGATGAAGATCGAATGGATAGCTGGGGCTGGCCGTTGCGACGTAAGGAATGTTGTGGGCCGCCATGATCTCCGGCACGTTCTTCTTCCACGTCTGTTGCCCGATGCTGACCTTGCCGGCAGGGCTTGTAGTGGTGGAAGCGCCGAAGGGAGTAGCGCTCGAACGCTGAATTCCCGTGTTCATGTACGCCTCGTTGTCGTAGCAGACGTAAATCATATCGTGACCGCGCTCCATCGCCCCGGACACGAACTGGAGGCCTATGTCGGCCGTGGCGCCGTCGCCGCCGTAGCCCACGAAGTTGATCCTCCGCTTGGGATAACGACCCTTGCGCATGAGCGCCTTGTAGCCGGCCTCTACCCCCGAAATCACGGAAGCCGGATTCTCGAACGCAACGTGAATCCACGGGATCCGCCAGGCCGATTCCGGGTAGGGAGAGGTAATGATCTCCATACACCCCGTGGCCGACGCAGCGATGGTATTGCGACCGAGCTCCTTGTGGACCATTCGCATGGCGAGCACTTCCGCACATCCCTGGCACGCACGGTGGCCGGAACAGACAAAATCCTCCGTCGGAAGGAGGCGGGAGGCGAAGACGTTAAGCTTTTCCATAATGTCCTCCTCTCACCTGGATCAACTCGAATGGCGGCACAGGCGCCCCGCCCAGCACCGTCTTGCATCTGTCGAAAATCTGATCGAAATCGGTAAAGTTGACGTCGCGCCCGCCGAGACCGACCACGGTTTCCACGATCTTGGGGGCGTGATCCTGCCCGTAAAGCATGTACTTGATCTCCTGGGCCATCGGGCCACCGGGACCACCGGGAGAGAAGTGCCGATCCAGCACTCCGAGCACTTTCGCGCCGGCTATCGCCTTCTTGAAGTCGTCCACAGGAAGTGGGCGCCACATCCGGAAGCGGACCAGGCCGACCTTCACGCCCTCGTCCCGGACCTTGTCCACCCAGGTCATGGCGGTCTCGGAGATACCGCCCATCATAATGAGCAGGATCTCCGCGTCGTCCGTGCGATAGGTCTCCACCGGTTTGTATTTCCGGCCAAATTCCTTTTCGAACTCGCCCATGATCTCCACCATGGGCTCGTAGGCGTCGCGAACCGCCCACTCGGCGGCCATCTTGGCCTCCGTGTACACCACCGGCATCCCCACGGGTCCCATGGTAATGGGGTTGTCGATATCGAGGCGTTGCTGAGGCTCGAAGTCCGGCAGGAACTTCTTGACCTCTTCGCGGGTGGGCATCTCGATGGGCTCGACCATATGACTCAGAATGAACCCGTCGAAGTTGACCATCAGGGGAAGCAGGATCCGTTTGTCTTCCGACATCCGGTGACCCATGATCACCAAGTCCACTGCCTCCTGGCCATTCTCGGCGAAGACCTGGACCCAGCCCACATCGCGCTCGGTCATCACATCCGAGTGATCGTTCCAGATACTGATGGGGCCGGAGAGGGACCTGTTGGCCACCACCATGACCATCGGCAACCTCAAATTGGCCGCGATGAACAGGATCTCGTGCATCAACGCCAGGCCCTGGCTCGCAGTGGCCGTAAATGTCCTGGCTCCCGCCGCGGCGCATCCGCAGCAACAGCTCATGGCGGCGTGCTCCGACTCCACCGGGATGAACTCCGCGTCCAGATCGCCGTCGGCCACTATCTCGGAGAGATGCTCCACCACGTGTGTCTGTGGAGTGATGGGGTAAGCAGCGATACAATCTACATCACACACCGAAGCGGCCTCGGCGATGGCGATGGAGACTTCCATTCCCTTTCGCTCGGCCATTATTCTTTCTCCTCTACCATCGCGATGCACGCGGCCCAGCATTCGCAAACACAGATAGCGCAACCCTTGCAGTATTCCATGTCAGCCTCGGGATATCCGTCTGCGCGCATTGTTATACAGCCCTCCGGGCAAAACACGGCGCAAACTCCGCACTTGATACACTTGTCCAGATCCCAGACCGGTCCGCTGGAGCGCCAGTCGCCGGTACGCTGATACTTGGCGGAGCCCGGTTCCGTTATCGCGGTACCGAGGGCCATGTCTTGCCAGTTTGGGGATGGGGATTGCTTGGGCATCCTGGACCTCCTATCCCTTTTCCACGCAGCACTCTTCAAAAGCGCGGTTGAAAGCATTGATGTTGCCCTCGGCGAGGCGCCCGAAACGCACTTTCAGCTCGTCGACGAGCAGCTCTCTCTCGATGACACCGGTTGCCCTTATCAGCGCGCCGAGCATGGTGGTGTTGGTGATCACCCGACCGATCTCCTGTTCCGCGATGTGGTTGGCGTCCACGGTGATCAGCCTGCCCTTCAGATTGTACTCCTCGCGAATCTCGTCGGCGCTTCGCATGGTGTTGACAACCTGAATTCCGTCCTTCGAGAGGCCGTCCGAAGAATTGGCGATATGAAGGATGTGGGGATCGAGCACGACCACAGCGTCCGGGTTGGAAACTGCGGTCCTGTTTCGGATTTTCTTGTCATCGATACGCGCAAAGGCCATGACCGGCGCGCCTCTTCGCTCCGGTCCGAAGCTCGGAAACGCTTGCGCGAATTTGCCCTGCGCAATGGCAGCGAGAGCAATCAGCTCCGCCGAAGTAACAGCACCTTGACCACCGCGTCCGTGAAAACGGAGTTCGAGCATGAGCCCTCCTCACTGCAACCGCATGAACAGCATGTTCCTGGAAATAATTTTCCAGAATATGCAAACTTGAAAAACTACCTGCTTTTTCAATCAACAAGATACCGGTGAGCTCATCGGTTCCTGCATCTTCAATTTTCGATACCGTAGTAACACAAGAAACAATTGCGGCAAGCAATAACGTCAGAAGTTTGAACTGGAAATGACGAACATCATCCCGGGCGGACATTACCCCCATATATATTGATGTAATGCTTTTCACATGATGTGTTATAAGCGACTCGTTCAACAAGAGATGCAGGAGGTGGTCATGTACCGTCCGGATAAACGTTTTTCGGTTTTATCCCTGGCATTCGCGATGGCTCTGGTCGCGGGATGCGGATCTAAACAGCCGGGCGAGGGTACCACCTCGGACGAAACAACAACGTCGGGAGGAGGCGGAGAACCAACCGCCGATGACTATTACGAGCACTACATGAGCGAGGCGGGTATGGCCCTCGCCGAGGATCGCCTCGAGGACGCCCTCGACGCCTACCTCGAAGCCGCCGCCATCCTGGACGGAACCGGCGAGGTCACGGTCAATCGCGCGGAGGCTCACTTTCTCGCGGCGGATATGGCATACCAGCGGGTGGATAAAGATCTTGCCATAGAGCAGTATCAGCTCTCCGTGGACATCTACCTTAGATTCACGGGCAATTCCCGCGTCAAGGCAGCGGTGGCCCTGACCAACATGGGCGTGATCTACAAGGAAAAGGCCGAGAAGAACAAGGCGAGAAATTGCTGGGAGCAGGCACTTCAGATCTACAAGGAGGCTCCCTCCACCTCAAAGGTCAATATCCATATCCGGAAGGTCCAGCAGAACATCAGAGATCTGGATCACGGATTCTAGGCAAGAGGCTCCCGGCTTGTTTCCATCTTCAAGACAACTATTGGCGTTAACTCTGCTCGCGGTCCTGAGCAGCAGTTGCTGGTTGAGCCAGACGATACTGACGGAACAGGCGGCCGACGGCGGTGACGACTCCACGGACACGGACACAGTAACGGACGGGTTGACGGATCCGGCGCCCGAGGGGCACTGGGAATGGCTGGTGATGGACACGCCCACGGAGCATCAGCTCACCGGGATATGGGGCAAGAGCGACACCGACGTCTACGCGGTCGGCAAATCCTCGACGATACTCCACTTCGACGGAGATACCTGGTCCACCATGGAGTTCCCCACCGGCGCACCCGCCGGCAATCTGGGCGATGTGACCGGCTCCCCCGAGGGAGACGAGGTTTACGCGGTGGGCACAGGCGGCCTGTTCATCGCCTTCGACGGTGACACCTGGTTTGCGCCCCCCGAGGACACCGGCACTGACGAGAACCTGCACGACATCTGCCGGATCTCCGCGAACGAGATATTCGCGGTGGGAGACGAGGGAACCTTCATCGCATTCGACGGATACTTCTGGCATCACATAAACTCCGGAACCGATCGAAACCTCCTGTCTGCGTGGTGCCGACCCGGCTCGGATGTATGGGTTGTGGGCCACCTCAATTATTCCGGCATGTCCACCACGGTGCTCAGGTTCGACGGTGTCGTACAACCCGTCGATCATCCGGTAGGGCACTTCATGTACGCTGTCGGAGGCGTGGGATCACTGGTTCGCATCGCCGGTATGTACGAGGAGACCCAGGAGGAAGGACCGTATTTCTCCCTGAATACATGGAGCGGCGGGGGATGGGATGAAAGCGCGCGCGCCGATGCGTTTGTCCTGGATATATTCGTCGTGGACAACAACAACCTGACCACCTGGCTCGTGGGTTTCGCAGAAGAGAACGAGGGCGGCATCAAGCACCCGATCATTTACCGTTATCCGAACACCGTGCTCGACGAGGATCCACTGTCGGTCGAGTACACCGATAATACCGAGATCACCCTGAGGGCAGTGTGGGCTGATGGCAGCCAGGAGAATGGGCGGGTTTTTGCTGCGGGAGATGTTGGCACTATCGTCGTCGGAAGCTATATAATGGATTATTGATCACGAAAACTACTCAGTAGCGATCTCTGAAATATCGAACAGCTCCGGCATCTCTTCACTCACGGCACCAAGTAATCGTTTTGCCGCATCAATTGCAAGCCGGGCTTCATCCTCGGATACATGATTCACTGCGCCGTAATCTCCGGTTGAACGGAGGTTTCGCAAAAAACCGTAATCGGCTCCATGCGAGGTCGGCCACTTTCCAGAGTGAACCAGATCTCTGTGCATGGCTGTTTCAACGCCGGAATGTTTCTTGAAGGTTCTGTTCCCGGCCGAGAAGAGAGCCGAAACCGCGTTGAAGACTGCGTAATACGCCCGAGAAGCGGCAGCGTCGGGAAAAGACATGGAAACCAGCGCTTGCGCGGCCCGAAGATCATCAAGCGCCCTGCCCCACATCGCCAGAGCTTCCGTCTTCACGCCGCTACACCTTCTTCCCGAGCGTTCCTGTAAAGAGCTATCGATTGGGATTCGTACTCTTTCACGTCGACCGGAATCAGATGAACCGGGCGGAAAATTTCTATCTTCTGCATCATTCGGTAAACAATGTCGACGATGGCTCTTGTCTCTATTCCCAACGCGACCGGTCCATCGAGCAGAACCAGCAAATCGATATCGCTGTCTTCGCTCCAGTCACCTCTGGCCGCCGAGCCGTAGAGGATTACGCCTTTCAACCTGACGCCATAATGATCTTCGAGCAAGCTCTTCACGCTCGCCAGAAATGCTCTGGGTTCCATTTTCTCTCCATGAAGTGATGCCTTTGACATCCAATAGTATAGCACAAGTTGACAGATCGAAAGGCCAGGACGACCCTCCGCTCAGTTCCAGAAAAACGCCAGGTGTGCAATAGTGTTTGATGAGGATCATCGACACTTCAATCAATGAACGCTTTCAAGGGAGGCGTACCATGACTGTCAGAACAAATACCGCATTGCTGGTAACGCTGTTGACGGCGATGCTCCTGTCCTGCAACGACAATGACGACTCCAGCCCGGACGCGAGCGGCGACGCCGGCACCGACGCCGGCAACGATGCCGGACAGGAGATCGATCCCGCGGCTCCGTTCGCCTTGTGGGAGCTATTTACCTCCGAGGGATGACTGTACTGTAACGCCGCGGACGCGGCGCTGGCAGACGCCCTGGAAAACTATCCGGACCAGCGGTTCTTCCCCATCGCCTGGCACGTCGATTACTGGAACCAGTACGGCTGGGTCGATCCCTTCTCTGCAGCTGAGTTCACAGCGCGCCAGCAACGCTTTGTCACGTTCTTCGGACAAACCAGCATCTACACGCCCCAGACGCTGGTCAACCTCGTGGAGCTATCCAACTACACCGCAAGCCACATCGGCAGCGTGATGCAAGGTGCGCTTGAAACCGAGGTCGACACATCGGTGACTCTCTGGCTGGAGTCAGAACCGGGCGCCTCTCCGGTCGTCGTCAATTATCTCGTCGATGGTGCGCCCACCGGGACGGAACTGACCGTTGTCCTGGTCGAGCGAGGCCTCACCTCACACCCCACCGGAGGGGAAAACGCCGGCAAAGATCTGACTCACGAAAACGTCGCTCGTGTCTTCACAACAATCGAAGGAGATCTCTCGAGCGGCCAGATCCAGCTTGAAGTCGCGCCCGAGGTACTCCTCGAAAACTGCTCCATCATCGGCTTCGTCCAGAACTCCACAACACTCCAGTACTTCGGCGCCACCGCCGTCGATGCGATCTGAGGCAGGAAGGCATGTCGAGCAGGGATGACCACAGGCCGCTTTCACCCTGGCAGACCAGGATGCACGAGGTCATTTTCGAGGCGGATACCGCCCCGGGCAAGCTATTCGACATCTTGCTGATCCTCAGCATCCTCGCCAGCGTGGTAGTGGTCATGCTCGACAGCGTCACCTGGTTCAACGAGCGCTACGGCACGCTGCTGACATCGCTGGAGTGGGCCTTCACCATCCTGTTCACCGTGGAGTACGGCCTCCGCCTGAGCTGCGTCGGGCGACCAATGCGCTACGCAACAAGCTTCTTCGGGGTGGTGGATCTGCTCGCGGTGATCCCGACCTATCTCAGCCTGGTGCTCGCCGGCAGCCAGTACATGCTGGTCATCCGGATCCTGCGCATTCTGCGAATCTTCCGGGTGCTCAAGCTGGTCAACTACCTGAGCGAGGCGGCAATACTCGCCCGCGCTCTGCGCGACAGCCGCCGCAAGATCACCGTTTTTATTTTTGGCGTGCTGACCCTGGTCGTCATCTTCGGATCGCTGATGTACGTCATCGAAGGCAAAGCAAGCGGGTTCACCTCCATTCCGCGCAGCATCTACTGGGCCGTTGTCACCATGACCACCGTCGGCTACGGCGACATCTCCCCCCAGACGAACCTGGGCCAGTTCTTCTCGGCGATGGTGATGATTCTCGGATATTCGATCATCGCGGTGCCCACCGGAATCGTCACAGCGCAGCTGCTCCGCAGGCCCAATGTTACAGTCTCCACTCAGGCCTGCCCCGATTGCAGCGCCGAGGGTCACGACCACGACGCAAAACACTGCAAGCACTGCGGCTGTGCCCTGTGAGCTATTTGGCCGGAGATCTTGCTGCGAGTTAAAGAATCGTGCTCTATACAACTCATGAAAGCGTCGGTCATAATCACAACCTACAACAAGCCCACGTACCTGGCGATGGTCCTGGAGTCGCTGATCAGTCAGACACACCGCGATTTCGAGGTGGTTGTCTGTGACGACGGATCCCGCGATGACACCCATGAGGTAATCGCGCGTTTCAGGGAGCGGGACAGGCCCTTCGAGCTTCTTCACTACTGGCACGAAGACTCAAGCTTTCGCCCGGGACAGGCCAGGAACGGCGGAATGAACGCCGCCTCGGGCGACTGGTTCGTGTTCATCGACGGCGATATCCTCGCACACCCGAGATTCATAGAATCCCACCTGTCAGCAGCCCGACAAAACCGTGTGCTCTTCGGCGCGCGAGTGAAGCTGAACGAAGCTTTCTCCGGGGAGCTCACGGAGGATCTCATCCGCGAGCATGGGATCGAGAAAATCTACAGGGAGGAATTCTCACGGTGCCGCGAAACAGTGTATTCGCCGGTCAACGACAAGTGGACCGATGCCGTGAACGGGAAGTTCATGCAGCGGTATGGCGCTACCCGGTCGCCTGTCGCCGCCATGGTCTGGACCGGCTTCTGTGCTGCCCTGCCCCGCCCGCTCAAATGGAAGACCGCGTTCAAGACCGGCTCCAACTTCTCCGCCGGCGCCGCGATCGTGAAGCGCGCCAACGGCTTCGATGAGACCTTCGGAGTCGGCGGTGGTGAAGACGGCGAGTTCTTCATGCGCCTCTTCAATGCGGGCGCGGTCGCGTGGCCCGTGCTCTTCAACGCCGTTGCCTACCATCTCTATCACCCGGACAACTGGGAGCGCGAGGGTGAGCGCAGAAATGCGGCCCTCGCAATAGAACGGAAGACAGTCAGGAGCGGCAAGGTGCGCTGCGAAAGCGGCCTGGCCGAGCACGACTACGGGGTACTCAGGTAGCCAGGGCGGGCACGGAGACCCGCCCCTACTTGCTGCTGGCGTTGCGCTGCTTCCAGTGACCCGGATCGAGTTTCAGCATTGAGAAGAAATCGACGATCTTCTCGACGCCGTCGGTCTCTATGTCGAAAATGAGCAGGTCATCGGGGCGATCCGCGAAGTATTCCTTGACGTCCGCGATGTGAGAACGCCAATCCGACCGCCAACACTCCGCCAGCTCCTCGTCGCTGCCGTGGTAGTGATCCCCGTGAAGACAGGAGCGATAGCGCTGCTTGCTGAACCGGAACCGGCTTGCGACCCAGCGCTCCATATCTCTGACATTGAGAATGAACTTGGCGTTCGGATACTGCTTGTCCAGAAGTTTGAAGTACTTGTACGCGTAGATCGGGGCCAGCCCCTTCTGGGGGTCGAGCAATCGCAAGAGCTTTCGGATGGCGGACCTGTTCCAGAATTTCCTGGAGATGGTCGACAGGTCCATCAGCTCCATGTCGGTGTACACCTGGTACTTGCCCGTGTAGGTCAGGAGGGGCTTGTCTTCGATCCTCGCCCTCTCGATCGCCGCAGCGATGGTACCATTTTGCCAGTGCGAAGCCCGCAACCCGTTCTTGTTGAAAAAGTAGGCGAACGAGGACGTTCCACACCGGTTGAAACCAATTTGAAAGATCTTCATTTTATCGACGGCTGTAGTCACTCGTGTACTCCTTGGGGGCGATCACTTCTCGGTGTTGTCGTCCTTCTTTCGCACGAAGTACATCATCAACACGACTCCGAAAACCTGAAAAACGATCTTTCTCAGTCTCCTGGTGATCTCCAGGGAGAGCCCGTCGGCGCCGTTCATCCCGATCAGTCGAAAGACCACGTACGTGCTGCCCTCGAGAAATCCCTCCCGGGCCGGCAACACCATCAGCAGGTACTTGACCATGGCAGTGGTGGAGAAGATCATCAGCGAAACGGTCACGGAATCGCTGACGCCCATGTACGACAGGATGACGTAAACCTCGATCACTCCCATCACCCGTCCGAGGAACAGGCCTGTAGAGCCCTTGATGATATCGCCCGGACGCTCCCTGATAATCAGACGCAGCCTTGCATCGACATCGCGCACCCCGCCGAGCAACTTCTCGGAGGGCTTCCAGATGAGCCTCCTGCGCCCCACCCACTCCAGAAACTTGTGCAAGACGCCGGAGTAGAGCATCGCGCCAAGCACAAGAACGACCGCCAGGACCAGCACCCCCGCTCCCAGGGTTACCCAGATCACCTCGGCGTCGAAACCCCCTGTGAAAAGTGCGACGAAGGGCCCGATGAATACCAGGAGCATCACCGTCAAGATGTGGAGGTAGTTGTAGATGAGAAGCGAGGAGACTATCTCGGTGGTGGATGCCACGCCGCGCAGCAGGTTTCCCTTGGCCACCTCCCCGGCCTGGCCGGTCGGGAGCGCCCCGGCTATTGACAGGCTGGCGTAACTGATACCCAGCAGCTTGCGGTAGCGCGGGCGCGAACCCGGATCGAAGGAGTAATACCACCCGGTGCAGGAGAACGCGTTGGAGACGGCCTCGATGGCGAGCAGCAGGGGAAAGACCGGACCGATTGTCAGCAAATTGTCGAGCAGCTCGCGAAATCCCACCCTGTAGATCAGATATGAAAGCGCACCGACGCCGATGATAATTGCAATGATATTGATGGCACGCTTGTTCTTCATGTTGGTTTGGGACGTTGGTGGCGGTTTTCTACGCGGTCTCAAGCTGGTAGGAAAACTCGTTCACGTCTGTCTGCTGCTTGGCATGCTCTACGGTCATGCTTACGACCCGCCCGTCCTTGTCGATCTCGATAAGGACGTCTTCATTGACATCGTAGGTCTCTGCGACGTCGCGCTGGCTGAATTGTATCAGCAACGTATCCGTGTCCGCGAAGTATTTGGTTTTCATCTATTGCTCCCTGAAGCGCCTGTCGAAAAACGCATTGTGAACAGTTTCTCCATCCTCCAGCAGGACAACACGCAAGTAGCGCCCATCCGCCTTGTCAATCTTCTTCCACCTGCGAATGCGACCGTCGGCCTGCACTCGCTCGGCATCGGGTTGCTCCACTACCTGTCGGATCCATTCTGCTTCGATTAAACGCCTGTCCGGCCGCGTTCGGACATGTTCAAAATACCGCGTGAACTTCATGAAACCAGTGTATTCCGGCGATAACGCGAAGTCCAGCCACTGCACAGTTCATTGACTTATCTATGCGCAAGACGTCAAACGACAAACGTGAAGGCCCATGGTAGAATCCTCTCACGTACAAAACGAAGGTGGGGTGATGCGATATTTGCTGTTGATGGTGCTGGCGACCGTGCTGGTTTGCGGTGGGTGCTCGGACGACATCGAGTGCAATCTGGGGGAGTACAGCGGTGATTTCACTATCAACAGCAAATCGGATGTTGCAGCCCTCGCGGGATACACCTCGATATCGAGAAACCTTACAATCGAGTGCCCGTCATGCACTGATTTGAACAAGTTGATTTGCCTCGCCTCAGTGAACGGGGTCTTGCAGATAGGAAATAATTCCGAAGGCAACGACGCCCTCAACAACCTCGATGGATTGAGTTCCGTCACCTCGGTGGGTGGGTTGAGAATCTTGAGGAACAGCGTCCTTACCGACCTGGACGGTCTGAACGGCCTCACCTCGGTGGGCGGTTTTTATCTCTCCACCAACGCCGCCCTCACCAACCTGGACGGGTTGAGCAATATCACCGGCTCGGTGGACGGTTTGAATATCTCCTTTAACCCCTCCCTCACCAACCTGGACGGGCTGAGCGGCCTCACCTCGGTGGGCGAATTGGACATCGGATACAACGGCGCCCTCACTAACCTGGACGGACTGAGCAATATCACCGGCTCGGTGGGCGGGGATCTGGCAATCACCGGAAACGCCACACTGCCCGATTGCGAGGTGTGCGGCCTGCTGGGCCAGCTCACCAGCGGACCCACCTCGATGGATGTCCACGACAACCTCGCCGACACATGCACGCCGGTTCCGGCGAACTGCCCGTAGATTGTCCTCGTGCGGTATTGATATCTCTAAACAACCGATCAAACTCGTAGTAGTAAGAGCCTGTCTCAGTGATAAACCAACAGAGGTACTTGAATGAGTAATCAGTTCATCTTCACCATGCACGAGGTGCGCAAGGTCTATCCGCCGGACAGGGCGGTCATAAAGGGCATGACCCTGGCCTTTTTACCCGGCGCCAAGATAGGCGTCATCGGACACAACGGCTCGGGCAAGAGCACCCTGCTCAAGATCATGGCCGGGGTGGAGACCGAGTATTTCGGCGAGACCTGGAAGCCCGACGGCCTTCGCATCGGCTATCTCTCCCAGGAGCCCCAGCTCGACGAGACCACGGACGTCAGAGGAAACGTGGAAAAGGCCGTGGCGTCGACCCGGGAATTGCTGACCAGATACGAAGCGCTCAACCTGCAACTCTGCGAGGACATCACCCCCGAGGAGATGGACACAGTGCTGGCCGAGGTTGCCGACGTACAAGACGCCATCGAAGCCTGTGACGGGTGGGAGCTCGATCGTATCGTGGACGTGGCCATGGAGGCCCTGCGCCTGCCGCCGGGCGATGCGGATGTCACTGTGCTGTCGGGTGGAGAGAAGCGTCGCGTCGCTCTTTGCCGCTTGTTGCTGGAGCGTCCCGACATGTTGCTGCTCGACGAGCCCACAAACCATCTGGACGCCGAGTGCGTGGCATGGCTGGAGCGACACCTGCAGGAGTTTCCCGGCACGGTCATATCCATCACCCACGATCGCTACTTCCTGGACAACGTGGCCGGATGGATTCTGGAGATGGACCGGGGCGAGGGCATCCCGTGGAAGGGAAATTACTCTTCGTGGCTCGATCAGAAAACGCACCGCCTGGCCGGTGAGGAAAAGCAAAAGTCGTCCAGGCGCAGAACCCTGGAGCGAGAGCTGGAGTGGGTGAACATGAACCCCAAGGCCCGCCGGGCGAAGAGCAAGGCCAGGATCAACGCGTATGAATCTCTGCTTGCGCAAGATGCGTCTGCACAGGAGCGCGACAAGGCGGCGGAGATCACAATCCCCGCAGGCCCCCGACTCGGCAGCGAGGTGGTTGTCGCGTCGAACCTGAAGAAGGGATTTGGCGACAAGTTGCTCATTGACGGGCTGGACTTCCGGCTTCCCCCCGGAGGAATTGTGGGGATCATCGGGGGCAACGGAACGGGCAAGACCACGCTGTTTCGCATGATAACCGGTGAAGAGACCGTCGACAGCGGCGAGCTGAAGATGGGCGAGACCGTTGCGGCCGCCTATGTCGACCAGAGCCGGGACTCGCTCGATCCGGACAACAGCGTGTGGCAGGAGATCTCCGGTGGTCAGGACACCATATTGGTGGGCGCGCGGGAGGTGAATTCGCGAGCGTACGTCTCCAAATTCAACTTTGGCGGATCCGACCAGCAAAAGATCGTCGGTACCCTGTCGGGTGGAGAGCGAAACCGGGTGCATCTGGCCAAGTTGCTCAGGAGCGGCGGTAATCTGCTGCTGCTCGACGAGCCCACCAACGATCTCGATGTGGACACCCTGAGAGCCCTGGAAGATGCTCTCCTGAACTTTGCCGGGTGCGCCGTGGTCATAAGTCACGACAGGTGGTTTCTCGACCGCATCGCCACGCATATTCTGGCCTTCGAGGGAGACAGCGCCGTGACCTGGTTCGAGGGCAACCACGCCGACTACGAAGCCGATCGCCGCCGCCGTCTGGGTAACGACGCCGACCAGCCCAGCAGAATCAAGTACCGCAAGCTCGTGAAGTAGCGAGTAACGTCTGCGGTCTACTCGATGTGCAATGCGGTCTTCAGGGCATCAATCGAGGCGGGTTTCGAAAGCACCGCGTCGACCTCGGGGATCTTCGGGATCATGGCCCTGTCCGCACCGGAGTGGATGATCGCCCGCACGATCCCCGGGTACAATGAACGCCATTTCCCGACGAGATCTGTTCCGACCGGATGCCAGCCGCCGAGATCGAAATCACAAACCAGGTGCGTCACCGTGCAGGCCCCGAGGATCACCTCCGCATCGGCCGGATTCGTCGCGGTGTAGAACTCATCGAAAAATTCTCCCAGCTTGCGCGTCAACACCTCGAGGACCCTCTCGTGGTCATCAACAGCCAGACCGATCTTTGGTGTTTGTGTTGTCACGGCATCACTCCATGGAAATATGGACCTTCGACGAATACCACGTTGGACCAGACCTGCATACTGCGCCGGATGACGAAGTTTCCCGCACTGGCGGACATACCAAAGTCTAAAGTCTAAAACCCGCCATAGCCATTCGACGGCGGGCAAACCAAAACGTAGCAGGACCTCACCCTTTCCTGACTCGCGGCAGGTTGAGTTCATCCATGATGCCGCTGATGCGTCTGCGGGAGTATTTGATTCCCCTGTCGCGAAGGTGGCGCTCGATGGCGGAGACGTTGCCGCCGGCTTGCTTGTGGGCGTCGAGGACGTTTTGTTGTTCGTCGTTCAGGGTGCTGGAGGGCCTGGGGATCTCGCCGGTTACCTGGCCGGCAACGCCGGTCTCCGGGCGGATGTCCGGCATGAACTCGGTGTGATAGCGGCGCGAGAAGACCTCGCCCGTGGCTTCGGCCAGGGTGACGCCTGTCTTCACTTTTGAGACGATGCGATCGGCCAGGTCGTCAAGGCCTCGCACGTTGTCTTCCTTGAAACCGTCCAGCATCAACGATTCGTAATGATCCTCGCGCAGCGCCTCATCGAAAGGCATGGCAGGAAGACCGGCCTTCTTTATCGCCTGTTCAAGCAGATGGTCGAAGATGCCGGGGATGTCGGCGATGCGCCCGGCGAGGCCGGGGATCTCCTGCACGCGCAGACGCGCCAGCAAATCCCTGGTGAGTCCGTACCTCTTTGGCGGCTCGTTTGACGCGAGCACAAAACGTACGTCTACCTTTATATCAGTAGTCTCGCCGAACCGGGCCAGCCAGCCGTCCTCCAGTACCCGCAGCAGGCTCTTTTGCACCCGCACGGGCAGGTTGT
>JAUVAN010000478.1 GCA_030591725.1 Deltaproteobacteria bacterium | reverse complement strand
TTTTGCTGCCCCAGCGTTAGCGACTGATCATTTGAAATTGTCGACTACTACCTCCACCGACAACTCAGGTCTATTGGCCGTGCTGCTCCCCCCTTTCGAAATGGCCAACAACTGCCAGGTAGATGTTATTGCAGTCGGAACCGGTAAGGCACTAAAACTTGGTGAGGGTGGAGATGTCGACGTAGTGCTGGTTCACGCTCGTAGCAAGGAGGACAAGTTTGTCGCCGACGGCTATGGGGTCGACCGCCGTGATGTTATGTACAATGATTTTGTCATCCTCGGCCCGGCCAATGATCCTGCCGGGGTCAAAGGCATCAAAGATGCTTCGGAGGCTCTGCGGAAACTCTCTTCCGCTCAAGCGAACTTCGTCTCCCGAGGTGACCAGTCTGGAACCCACACCAAGGAACTGGAGCTGTGGCAGGCTGCCGATGTGCTCCCCGTAGGGGCCTGGTACCTGGAGGCGGGCCGGGGCATGGGGGAGGTCATCACTATGGCGACTGAAATTCAGGGATACACACTGGCAGACCGGGGTACTTACCTTGCCTATTATGACAAGACCGATCTGCAGGTTATGGTGGCGGGAGACAAGCGCCTCTTTAACCCCTACGGTGTTATGGTCGTCAATCCAGTGAAACACCACCACGTGAAGTATGAGCTGGCCCTGGCCTTTGTCGATTACCTGACTTCGCATGAAGGGCAGCAGCTTGTCGCCAATTATCGCAGGAATGGGGAGCCGCTGTTTTTCATTTACGAGCGGTGATTTTAGGGGTGCTCAGGCAATTCATCCATCTTTGTAAAACTTCTGCGGACATGACGTCTTGTGCTGTTTACCGTTGAGTGCTCACGGATACCGCTTCTAAATAAATCGTTCCATCATCTCCTGCATCGCTTCATCTACCCCATCCTTGCCGTAGTGACGGTATATTTCCTCCAATATCTCTTTGGCTTTCGTGCGTATCCTTGGGTGATCGAGGTCGGAGAGTTTCTCCAGCATCCCGGCGCGGCGGGCGACTTGAAAGAGTTCTCGGTCATACTTTGGAAGGGAGAGGAATGTGTCGATGATGCCAAGGAGCCTGTCCTTATCTTCGGGGAGTCTGCCATCGAGTTCGCCCAGGAGGTTGAGGATGTGGTCGCTGGCAATCTTCACGCCATCGACATCAAGGGCCTCGATGAAGGTGCGAATTTCCTTTACGATTTCAATGTCGGTAAGTCTCGTCAGTTTGCCGGAGGAGAACTCCTCCCAGAGGGGTAGTTTGGAGCCGAGACATATGGTGCGGAACCTGACAAAGTCGGGACCGATTTCATTCAGGACGCGTGCGGAATCAATGGCATGGCCCTCTGTAAATTCACGGCCACCGAGACCCGGCATAATGTATTCGCTCAGTTCTATTCCTGCTTCAACGACCCGTCTGCCGCCACGGATATGGCCTTCGCCGGTTACCCCTTTTTTGACTATCTCAAGGAGAGGATCGTGTCCGCTCTCCATGCCGATATGGATGCGGGTGAGGCCCAGTTCCCGGTAGGAGATAAGATCCTCAACAGAGCGACTCGCCATGGTTCTGGAGCGGGCATAACTGGTTATCCTGGTTACTTCCGGGAATCTCTCCTTAAAATGGCCGAGGATGTGGCGGACGGAGTCGGCTTTCATGGCGAGCGAATCGCCATCCTGAAGGAAGGCCGTCTTCCCACCACTGTTGAGGGCGTTTTGCACCATCCATCCGTATTGGTCGCGTACAGGTTGACCGTTTTTTATCTCGTCTCTGATTCTCGCCATGACGTCGATATCAGCCTCGACTTCGGCGATGTCGCGGATCTCGAAGGAGCGTTTACGGTAAGAGCGGCAGAACTTGCATTTGTTCCAGGGACAACCACGGGTCAGGCGGATGAGATAACTCCCCGCCTCGCTGGGTGGACGGATAGGGCCGGTTTCAAAAGTATTCACTCTATAATCTTCATAATTGATTCACGGGATATTTATCCCCCTGAAACGTAAGAAATAAGATTGATCTCGCTACCGTCTGGAATCTCGGTCTGGTCTTCGCCGGAAAGGATCATCTTGCCGTTGATAACGATGTTGAGGTT
>JAUVAN010000495.1 GCA_030591725.1 Deltaproteobacteria bacterium | reverse complement strand
TGTGGCTCAGCAGGTACAGGTTTCCGTCGAGTTCGGCGAAGTCCGAGACGAACTCCCCGGCCACCTCCTCCACCTCGGTCCAGATCTCGCCGTCGTCTGTGAAGGACACCTGAAGCCCGCTATCGGTAACGAAGGACCAGAAGAGTCGGCCCTTGTCGGTCACGTACCAGCGCCAGGTGGAGGCCTCGCCGTCGACCGCGTCGATTGGTGTTCCGTTGTTGTCGTCCACGTTGCCGTTCCAGACCACGTAGTCGAAAGGCGTGCCGACTATCCGCTTGGCCACGTACAAGGAGCCGTTGAATTCGGTCATGAACTTGAGCCGTGATAACGACGTGGCCTCGACCTCGGTCCACGGCGATGCGCCGTTGTCCGGGGTGCGGCACAGCGACCCGGAGCCGCTCATCATCCCGTTGGAGCACAGCAGATCGCCGGCATAATTGATGACGTCGAAGGTGTGCACCGAGCCGATTACGGTGGTTTTGGAGAACAGGTCGCCGTCGTCGCTGATGTACACGTAGCTCGGGTCGTAACTGTTGGGGTCGCCGTCTGGGACGTAAAGAAAATCGTCGATCACCCTCAGCCTGAGGAAGCCCTGGCTCGTGGGGTCGTCGATCACAGGGGTGAAGGACTCGCCGTCCACGGTGTGGTAGACGATCGCGCCGAAGATCCCCAGCGGACTGATCGATGTGGTCAGGTACAGGCGGTCGCGGAAGACCGCCAGGTCGGTGATCACCGGTAGCGCGGCCTCGGGCGTGCCGATCCACACGAACCCCACGTCGGACATCAAGGGGCAGTCCCCCTGCTCCGTGCAATCGGCGTCCGGCGCCCCCGCATCGGTCCCCGCGTCGGTCGCTGTTTCGTCCCCATCGTTGCAGCCCGTTGTGGCTGTCGCCACCGCGATGCACAGGAGTAAAGCGGCAATTTCATTCCAGTTGGTCATTTTCCCCTCCTTTTGCAAGGGTGCCAGACTCATTTTGATATGGCCAGACTCATTTTTGGGATGAAAGCCGGAAGATGCCTCAATTGGACACGCATGGTACCATCCGCCCAATGAAGCGGGCGGACAAGGCACGGCGAATAATGGAGATCCTCGATGATCTCTACGCCATGCCTTCCATTCCCCTTTCCCACCGGGATCCTTTTTCACTGCTCGTGGCTACCGTCCTGAGCGCCCAGTGTACCGATAAGCGGGTCAATCAGGTTACCCCGATTCTCTTTGGGCGGGCCGCGACCCCCGGTGACATGGCTCGTGTTCCTGTCGAGGAAATCAGGGAGATCATCCACACATGCGGTCTTGCGCCGGCCAAATCCAGGGCCATTCGCGGGTTGTCCGAGATCATCGAGCGAGAGCACGGGGGAGAAGTGCCGCGAACCTTTGAGGAACTGGAGATGCTTCCGGGAGTTGGCCACAAGACCGCGTCGGTGGTCATGGCCCAGGCGTTCGGCGTGCCCGCGTTTCCGGTGGATACCCATATTCACAGGCTCGCGGCGCGGTGGGGGTTGTCTTCGGGAAAATCGGTGGGCAGGACAGAGGCGGATCTCAAGAAGGTGTTTCCAGGGGAGAGATGGAATGTGCTTCACCTGCAGATCATCTACTTCGGAAGAGAACACTGTCCGGCGAGAGGCCACGACCTGACCGTTTGCCCCATCTGCTCGTGGGCCGCGAGCAAGAAGCGCATAGCCGAGGAAAGCGAGAGGGGTTAATAAATACTCGCCCGGGTGTTGATGTCGATGGGTGTGACTATTTTATCCGAAATGAGAATCTCGATCACGACACGTGCGTGAATTGTCAGTCGAAGTCTGTAGATGTT
>JAUVAN010000367.1 GCA_030591725.1 Deltaproteobacteria bacterium | reverse complement strand
CCTCGCCCGAATAGTCGGTTACGCGGCCCCGCGCCTCTCGAATAATCGCGGTGCCCGCCGCCAGATCCCAGGGTTGGAGCCTCGGCTCCCAGAATCCATCGTAGACACCTCTTGCTACCAGGGCCATGTCGACGGCGGCGGCTCCACACCTTCGCACGCCCAGGGCGCTCTTCATGAACGCCCTGTACTCCCTCGTATTGTCGTCATCGACCGTACGACGATCGTACGGAAAACCTGTGGCCACCAGCGACTTATCGAGATCCTGCGTCCCGGTAACCGAGATCGGCTCGCCGTTGCAGAAGGCGCCGCCCCCCTCCCGTGCCCAGACGGTCATGCCGAGGGCGGGCATATTGATGACGCCAAGCACCTGGCTTCCCTCGTCCTGAAGCCCGATGGAAACAGCGAAAATGGGATGCCCTGCCGAGAAATTCGTGGTGCCGTCCAGGGGGTCCACTATCCACATAACGGAACCGTCGGTATTTCCTTTTTGGCCCCCCTCTTCGGCAAGCATGCCTATTTCCGGAAAGCTACTCAGGAGGGCCTCGCAGATCAGCTCCTCGGCCATCCGATCGTATTGCGTGACAAGGTCGACCTGTCCCTTGTGAACGATTTCCTTGGGTTTGTTCAACCCCTCGAGGAGCAGATCTCCGGCCTGCCCGGCCACGACCAGCGCCTTCTCCAGGATCTCGTCGAGCTGTGCGGGTGAGAGCGTCATTCGAGCACCTTCTTCAGCGTGTTCAGGATTCCTCCGAAGGCGCCGTTGGACAGAATCGCGACGCCGTCCCCGGGCTCTGCCCGCCGGGTGATGAGGTCGACAACCTCATCGATGGTGGAAGCCGCGACCGCCTCGATGCCTCGAGCGCGTAGATCGTCGGCAAGCCGCCCGGTGTCCAGCATCTCTTCCACCGGAAGATCCCTTCCAACCGGCGCTATGATTGCGAGATCCGCGGCGTCGAAGACCTCGACGTATCGCTGCTGATGAATGCGCCTGCACGCGGTAGCCGATCTGGGCTCGAACGCGGCGATCAACCGGCCATCACCGTGCAGCCGTTTGAGAGCGCGCAACGTCTCATCGACGGCGGTGGGATGGTGGGCAAAATCGTCGTACAGCGTGATCCCTCGCGGGCGCGCCACCACTTGTTGGCGACGGGCGATCCCCCCGAACCCGGGCAGCGCGGTCGCCAGCTCGTCGAGCGGTACCCCGGCGGCGTGGTGGGCAAGGATCAGCGCGCCAAGCGTGTTTCGCAGGTTGTGAGTTCCGTGCATGACCGTCTTCCACGTGCCCTTTTCAACACCGTCGATCAGCAGGTTGAAGCTTCCGTCGTCTCGATGGATCGCTACCCAGTTGGTGCCGGGCGGCATGGGATCCCCCTGCACGCCGTAGGTCACCACCCGGGCATCGAATCCGCGCGCCGCAAAAAGGGCGTCGGCGTCCCCGGCGTACACCGCGAGGGGTCCCGGATCGATCAGCCGCACAAGCTCATGGAAGACGTCCATGTAGGCGTCCGCCGTGGGATAGATGTCAATGTGATCGTGCTCGATGGATGTGATCGCCGCCGCCGCCGGAGCATACGAGAGGAACTTGGGCACCTTCTCGAAGTAGGCGCTGTCGTACTCGTCGCCTTCGATCACAAAGTCGGGGCCTTGCCCGAGCTTGTATCCCGATCCGAAATCCGCTGTCACGCCTCCCACCAGCACCGAAGGATCACGGCCGGTGGCCTCCAGCAGGTACGCGGTCAGAGCGGTCGTGGTGGTCTTTCCGTGGGTGCCCGCGATGACGATGGAGCGCCGATCCTGAATGAAAAGATCGTGAACGGTCTTCGGCATGGACGCGAACTGAAGTCCCAGTTTTTGTGCTGCGACCGCCTCGGGATGATCCGCCCGGCAGACGTTGCCCACCACCACCAGGTCGGGGGCGTGATCCAGATTGCTCGCCCGATAGCCTTCCATGATCTCGATGCCCAGTGATTTCAACTCGGTGCTCATGGGGGGGTAGGCGTGCGCGTCCGATCCCGTGACCGTAAAACCGCGGGCAACCAGCAAACCCGCGAGCGCTCCCATCCCCGTTCCGCAGATGCCTGTCAGGTGTACCGTCGCAGGTGGTTCTATGGATATTCTGTTCATGTAGAAATAGGTACCGCATCAGCCTGGGGACTTACAAGACCATCCTGGCGTATTGACAGTCTCTCCTGCGGTTTGGGGTCAGACCCTCCTACTTGCCATAAGCTGGTAGATGTCGTAGCCTGCCAACATGCCGAGATTACCGAGAGTCGATTATCCAGGCGCACGCCATCATGTGATGAACAGAGGGCCTCGTCATGGGGACATTTTTCGTAAAGACGAGGATTGCGAAGCGTTCTTATCATTTGTTGGCGATGCATTTGAGCGATTCGATATTGAGGTATGTGCATATGTTCTCATGCCCAATCATTATCACTTGCTCGTGGAGTCGGTACGCGGCAACTTGAGTGCCGCCATGAAATCGATTGCCCAGGGTTATAGTCAGTACGTAAACAAGTTGCCCGGCAATGACGGGTCGGTATTTCGAGGCAGATTTGCCAGCAAACTGGTGTTAGAAGAAGACCACTGGTTTCATCTGCCGGTATACATGCATCTCAATCCGGTAAGGGCCAGGCTGGTTGTTCGGCCGAATCAATGGCAATGGAGTAGTCGGGAATATTACGCAACCAGGAGTGTCGGCAACAAACCCGAGTGGCTTGTTACTGAAAAGCTTTTGGCCGAATATAGCGATCTGGCGGGATACCGACGCTACGAAAACGAAGTGCTCCAGAAACGGCGTATGCCTCCGTTCAAGTTTGACAAAGTGTTGTTTGGTAGGCGGCAGGGCCCGGTGATCGTGGAGAAACAACAGGAGATCGGGACAGGCGTTTCGAAACAGAAGGCACTGAAGGATGTTGTTGAACTGACGGGTTGTTCGCTCAGGTCGCTTGAGGAAACGCACATGGGCCCCAGGGGCAATGCACCAAGAGCGCTGGCTGCGTGGTGGATGGTCTACGGCGCCGGATGCACCAATGTAGAAACCGCGCGAACACTGAAAATGACGGAGTCCGCAGTGGCAAAGATTCTTGCCAGGTGGAAGGGACGGGGGAAACGTTTCAAGGACAAGAGCCTATGGGAATGGCAAAAACAACTACTTGAAAGTTCAGATCTAATGGCAAGTGGGAGGGTCTGACCCCTATTCAAACGACCCCTATTCAAACAGTACTCGTTACCGGCGCCGCCCGCGGCATAGGTCTGGCGATCACCGAATACCTTGTGGAAAAGGGCGATCATGTGATCGCGGTTGATATTGACAGTGATGCGCTTGCGAAGTTGCGCGACTTGGAGTCGATCACCAAATTCCACATGGACGTTACAGACGTGGAGAGCATTAACGAGGTGTTTTCCAGGGTGGCAAAAAAGTTTTCCGGCATTGATGGGGTGGTCAACAACGCGGGGATATTCGTCGGAGGACCTCTGGTCGAGCTTGCGGTTGATGACATGGAAAAAATAATGGCCGTGAATGTGTTGGGGGTTTTCAAGGTCACCCGCGCTTTCTACCCGCTGCTTCGCGCTAACAAGGGCCGCATCGTCAATATCGGCTCTGAATCCGGGAGATTTGCTTTCCCATTGAACGGCCCGTATTCCATGACAAAATTCGCGCTGGAGGCTTTTTCAGATTCGTTGAGAAGAGAAGCAATGTTCCATGACGTCAAGGTAGTTCATCTGCAGATTGGCGCGGTAAATACTTCTCTCCTTCGGTCAGTTCATTCTTCTTATGCGCAAGCTGTTGAATCGGATGAATCGCAATTTCGCAAACAGCTGAAAACCGTGGTGGAAGTGAGTGAAAAGGAAATGGACAAAAGCGCCGATCCGCAGATCGTTGCAAAAGCTGTTCACAAGGCCCTGCACAAACGAAACCCGGCAGCTCGATATCGAATCAGGAACAACAGTTCCAGAAGAATCCTGGAGTTTCTTCCGACTTCCCTGGTCGACAGGGTAATGAAAAAAGCATTGAAGTAGCTTTTCATTCGGATACAACGTTCTGAACTTTCTTTCGCGAGGTCATTATGTCGTTT
>JAUVAN010000315.1 GCA_030591725.1 Deltaproteobacteria bacterium | reverse complement strand
CTATCTTCTGGGGCCGGAGCTGATGCTCAGCGTTTTTTCCCACGGAATTCACCGGGCGGTTCTGGATGCCGGGTATCTTTATATGGGAAATACTCTTGGCAAGGAGACATCGCAAATCGGCGTGAAGACCGGTTATCAACGATTGGATCTCGCGGCCGGATACGAAATCCAGTGGAAGCTGCTGGTGGCGGGAGTGCGCGTTGGAACAGCGCTCACTGTGGTAAAGGTCGTTACATCATACGGGGATCCCAGCTGGGAAGTAGTTGACGTGGACGGCGAGAACCAGCTGGTTTTCACACCAGATCCGAACGCACAGGTAGAGGAGAACATCGGCGTGAGCCCGGGATTCCTGGTCGGACTTGGTGTGGGGTTGGCCCTGGGCAAGTACATTTTCGGCATACCAGATCTTCTGGAAATACGGGCGCAAACGGATTACTTGAGAAGAGGGGCAAGGAACGAGTTCACAGTTTGGGGAATGATTGCTTTCTGGCCGACAAAGTTAAAAAAGGAAAAATAGAAAGAAGTACAGCCGGATGGAGTCAGAACCCTGAAGAATGACCTGATGGCTTGCGAGTTGACATAATATACCTTAGGCGACAAAGAAGAATATGTCTTGCCACTTGCATTTTGTTCAGTATTTCGCTAAAATTAATCTAATCTGTACCCATTAATGACTTCGACAAGGAGAATGTAATATGGCTCCCAGAGCACCCTCCATCAAGAAGAACAGGTACTGTGCAAAATGCGGAAAGCAAGCAGAGGTTCGATGGCGCAAGGAGTGGTATTGCGGGATGTGCCTGAACCCCGAGCCGAACGTCGAGTATCTCAAGATGGAACGGGAACGAGTCAATGGACAATGGGGAGGACTCGGAACGGACGCCTGGGGAAAAGTCTGATCACCTTCTTCTGAACAGACCTGAACTCAAAATCACCACAACCAACATAAAGACACCCACCGCAGCCATCCCGCCCCCTTTCAGGAGCATTGTCGTCAACTCGTCGGATTGAATCCCGTCGCCAGATTCCAGGTTGAGAGCCTTCCAGAGCAGCATCCCGCCGGTAGCGGCGAGCCCCAGACCGAACATCAGAGGTAGGATGTAGGTTATTTTCATGGGCCTCAATATAGCTTCTTCGCTGTGAAAACACGAAGAAAAGACTGAATAGCTTCAATCTCAGGTAATTTGACTTCGGATATTGCGCCATGTACCCTAAGGTAGACCAATGTAGGAGTATGTCATATGTCTAAAGAAACCACAGCAAACTCTGTAACAGGCGAAATGGAGATGCCGGACGGTTGCGAGATTGAGGTGCCCTCCAGGCGGCACGAGGTGTTGGGGGTGATCGCTACCCTTCTCGCGCTCGTCGTTCTGCTGGCACTCATCTCATACGACGGCCTGACACCGGAGGGAGAGCCCATAGCTGGAGGCAACATTATCGGGCCCGCCGGTATGTGGATTGCTCATTTTTCCTTTACCGCTCTGGGAGCGGCGGTGTTTCTCCTCGATCTCGCCATCTGGATCTACGCTGCTTGCCTCTTTGTGGGACGCGCCGGCAGGATTCGCATCAAGGGCGCTATCGGAGTGCTAATGATAGGCTTCCTTGCCTCCGTAGCCCTTCACACCATGCTCCATGGCACTACCATCCTTGGAGGTTATGCGCCCGGGGGCTTCATCGGCACCGTGTTTGGTGAGATAGCCTTCTCCATGGTTTCCACGACCGGAACATACATCATCTCACTGGGTGGAATAGTACTCGTCCTGCTCATAGTCACCGATATCTCACTGTTTCTGGCAGTGCGCGCGCTTGGCCTGGCGCTGTGGATCGGCGCAAAAGCAATGGCACGGATTTCAATGAGAGTGATACGAGCGTGGAAAGAACAACCTGCGGTCGAGGATGTTCCCGCGCCAAAAATAGTATTGCCCGTAAACGAAGAAGATGCATCGCCTGGCGAAGCGGGCGGGTCTCCCGCCTCTGCCGAAGAGCCCAAAATCGTCAAGAAAACGAAACGTACCAAGAAATCAAAGAAATCGTCGATCTCCAGGGGAGATGCCCTTGTCATAGATCAGGCCGCCAGGGGCGAGTTTCAGTTGCCCTCCCTTGAGCTGCTCGAAATGGCCGACGAAAAGAGCACCCGCGTCGATGAGAAGTATCTGAAGTCCATGGCCGAGCGATTGGTCAAGGTCCTGGCCGACTTCGGTGTCGCCGGCGTTGTGGGTGAGATCCACCCCGGGCCCGTGGTGACCATGTTTGAGTTCCAGCCCCAGTCTGGAATCAAGCTCAGCAAGATAGGCGGCCTCTCCAACGAGATCGCAATGGCTCTCGAGGTCAAGCGTGTTCGTGTAGTCGCGCCCATCCCCGGGAAGAACGCGGTCGGATTCGAGCTCCCCAACAAGGGACGAGAGATGGTCCGACTTCGGGAGATTCTGGAGGACGACAGCTTCTCGAAGTCCAGGTTCAAGCTTCCCATGGCCCTGGGTAAGGATATCGCCGGGATGCCCTTTACCGCAGATCTGGCGAAGATGCCGCACCTCCTGATGGCCGGAACCACCGGGTCGGGGAAATCGGTCGCAGTCAACACGATGTTGCTGAGCCTTCTTTTCCGCTACACGCCCGAGGATCTTCGCCTGTTGCTCATCGATCCCAAGATGATCGAGTTCCAGCCCTACAACGAAATCCCCCACCTGTTGCTGCCGGTGGTCACGGACATGAACAACGCCTGTCTCGCGCTCAAGTGGGCCGTGGACGAGATGGAGCGGCGCTACCAGCTCTTCGCGGACATGGGATCGCGCAGCCTGGCCTCCTACAACGCCAAGGTGGAGAAGATCCTCGAAAAAGCGAAGGACAAGAAGGATGAGCCCCGGCCAAAGGTGGAGATCCTCGAGGACGGCACCATCGTCGAGTTCGGTCCGGCGGATCGTCCGGAGAAGAAACTGCCCGAGAAGCTCCCCATCATCGTCATCTGCATCGACGAACTTGCGGACCTGATGATGACCGCCGCCAAGGATGTGGAGACCTCCATAGCTCGTATTGCTCAGAAGGCGCGCGCTGCCGGCTTGCACCTCATCGTCGCGACCCAGCGCCCTTCCACCGACGTGGTCACCGGGCTGATCAAGGCAAACTTCCCCTCTCGCATGAGCTGCCAGGTGGCTCAGGGCGTGGACTCGCGCACGATCCTCGGCTCCAACGGCGCGGAAGCTCTTCTGGGCAACGGTGACATGTTGTTCCTCCCGCCCGGAAGCTCCGATCTGATCAGGCTCCAGGGCGCTTTCGTGAGCGAAGAAGAGATTGGCGGCGTCATAGAGTTCCTCAAGGCTCAGGGCAATCCGACATACGATGACGAGATCCTCAAGCCCCGTGAGGACGACGCCACGGCGGTGAATGAGGAAGAGAAAGACGAGATCTACGATGAGGCGGTTTCCCTGGTAGCGCAGGCCCAGACGTGCTCCATCTCCATGATTCAGCGCAAGCTGCGCATCGGATACAATCGCTCTGCAAGGATCGTGGAGTTAATGGAGCGAGAAGGTGTGATCGGTCCCGCCAATGGCGTGAACAAACGCGAAGTGCACATCTCCCCTCTTTAGAGAAACAGTCCACTCAGTCCACCCCGTCTACAAATCCTTCCTATAAACGCGGCCGTTGGAGGCATCCGTCCAGGCGATTGTGTCGGGGGAAGCCGCGAGCCCGTTGGAGTTGGCCCATGTGCCGACCACTTCGTAGGTCGCGTCCGTCTCGGGGTTCATGCGCACGATATTATGACTGGTGATCCAGTAGAGGCAACCGTTCGACACCACCGGGTGTCTGGCGTGGGGTGGGCTGTATGCAAAGCAGTCGTGATCCGCTGCCCCGTCCGGATAACGGCACAGGACAACATGGTTAGGCCATCCCGAGCGCTTGGTCATGAAGTAGAGGATTGCGTTATCCTGATCGTAAGTGACCCCGCACGGGTAGAAGGACGTGTACACTCCTCCGGTGACCAGGATCTCCGGTGTTCCTCCCTCGCGGAGAATGCGAGAGACGCCCATGTCCACGCCGTCTTCGACCGTGTAAAACAGGTAAGTGTCGGAGAGCGCCATGTCGGTAACATTGGTAACGTCAACGATCTGCTGCACCCCGTCGGCCATGGTTCGACGCATGATCCCACCGTCGCCGAACCAGAATATCTCCCCCGAGTCAGCCAGAATTTGCGACACACCGCCCTGCCCGGATGCGATGGTCGTCTTGTTGCCGCTCATACCGATCCCGATGATTGTTTCTGCGCCCAGGTCGGCAACATAGAGGGCCTGACCGTCGGTCGCCAGATCCACCGGTGTGTCGAAACCGTCCGCGAAGACCGTCGGTTGATCTTCGCCTTCAACGATTTCGTAGATCGTGGCGTCCGCCTCGTCGAGAACATACCAGGCGTCCTGGAGATAGACGATCTCATTTGGGGCAAGGAGATCATCGGCCAGAACTTCGGGGGTATCGACAGGCGGCGCCAGCGGCCGATCGGTCAACTCGCGTTCAATGTCCGCAGGGTCGCTCAAAAGACCGCGAAGCGCACCGTCCGTGGGATCCGTGCTCCAGACGCATCTGAATCCGAGGTTTGCGGAGCGAGCGGTGGGCAAGGCACTCCGTCGACCTCGTGTTCGCAGCGCGACGCTTCCCTCGAACAGCCCACCTCCCCTCACTGTTCGCAAGGTCCCCTCGGAGGGGCCGGCCGGGTTGTCGGAAGGTGATTCCGAGTAGTAATTCCACGCAAAAAAGTCCGCAACCCATTCCGCCACATTGCCGGCCATGTCGAAAACACCATCGGGCGTGGCGCCGTCCGGCTTGCTGCCCACTTCAAGGGGAGATTCCTCGCAATAGCTCGTCCCCGAGAAGAAGACCGTCTTGCCGCAACTCGGTCCCTCGTCGCCTTCCCAGGGATAGTCACGACCCTCCGTGCCCGCCGCCGCCCTCTCCCACTCCGCCTCCGTCGGCAATCG
>JAUVAN010000269.1 GCA_030591725.1 Deltaproteobacteria bacterium | reverse complement strand
GGGCCAAAGGGTTGTATGACACTGCTCAGAAGAATGCGCGGAGCCATATTGGATCCTTTCAGGTTGAATTTGCTCTTTCAGTCTGTAAGGAACCTGTCACGCTTCTGTCACGCTCGGCGTTTTATCGAGGGTTTCGTGAAAAAATAGGCGAGGCGGGCCTCGCCACTATTCCGAAGGTCCATCCGGCCAGTCTTTTGCGCACCGGAAGCCGGACATTATCATTCTCCAGGTACCCTTGTGATGTACCCTGTTGGATGCCCGCAATCCCCATGGAAAGTAGTTGAAAGCGCCGCCTCTCAGCACGTGCTCGCAGTCGGTGGGGATGGGGTTGGAGCCGGTGAAGCCCTGCAGCCCTTCTTTTCGGAGCATGTCCTGGGTGCGTTTGATCTCATCGCAATCGGCGGGGATTCCCCTGTCGGCGGTTTCTCTCATGTACGCGTGAGGATCGTAATGATCCGATGTCCACTCCCAGACGTTTCCCGCCAGATCCAGATGGCCGTACGGGCCGGCGCCCTTCGGTTTGCTGCCCACTGCGGCCGTGACGTTTTGCAGGTACACCGCGTGTTTTCCGGTCGGCTCCTCGTTTCCCCATGCGTACATGCGGTTGTCCAATCCACGGGCGGCCCGCTCGAACTCCGCCTCGCGCGGCAGGCGCTTTTCCTTCCATTTGCAATAGGTGACGGCGTCTTGTTGGGATACCGAGGATACGGGGCGCTTCGGTGTCCTGAATTTCGATTCCGGCGCGAATTTGGTTTTTGAGTTGTCGACCCTTTTGGGTTTTCGGCAGACGCCGGCGTCCACGCACTCCATGTACGCTTCGTTGGTTACTTCGGTCTTGTCCAGGAGGAAGGGGGCGACGGTGACCTGGTGCTCGGTGCGTTCGTCTCTGATGGCGCGTTTGTGGTCGAGACCCATTGTGAATGTTCCGCCGGGGACTCCAAGCATACTACCGGCCTGACTGGGGAGAGGTGCCGCCTCCAGGCTTTCGGGACACCTCACCCCGTCGCGGCCTGCTGTTCCATTTTTATGGGATACCGGATCGCCCACCCGCCCGAGAGGTGCCGCCTCCAGGCTTTTTGTGGTTTTGAGATCGCCCACCCGCCCGACGGTTTCTTTTTCATCGAGAGATGACGAGTTGCAGGAGAACAGAATAAAGATACATATAATTAAGGAGTGCCTGGTGAGATGGAAAATCACTTCAGCGCTTCGGTGCCGGCCTTTGAGAAATCGCGGCCCCAGCAGATGCGGTCGTGGGCCTCTTTTGGAAGGGAGGTCTTGCCGTCGACGGCGAGGGAAGCGACCTCCTGCCCGACTCCGGGGCCGAGCATGAACCCCTGGCCGCACATCCCCACCGCCAGAGTGAGCCCTTCGATCTCCCGCACGTTGTCGATGATGGGAACCCCGTCCGGGGTCATTGGATAACACCCTCGCCAGACGCGCCTGACGAGCAGGTGCCGCATCCTGGGGATCAGGGAGATCATACGGGCGGCGAGGATCGGCAAGAACTCCGAGAGGGATTCCCGGTTGTTGCCGACGAAGAGATCCTTTGGGGTGTAGCAGAAGATGATCTGTCCCTCGTCGTTCTGGCCGAAGTAGAAGTTGACTGTCTTTCCATCCGGCCCGGGCCGCATGTCGACCACCAGGGGTTCGAGAAAACGTTCCACGGGCGCGGTGATCCCCGCCTCGTGGGAGTCGGGTTGAACGGGGATGTCGATACCCAGAAACTCTCCGTCCTGCCGGGCGTCGGAGCCGGTTGCCACAATAACCTTCTTCGCCTCGTAGCTCTCCTTGTCGGTCTTTACGCCGCGAATCTTTTCCCCGTCGATGTTGTAGCCGATCACCTTCTCGTTGAACCGGAACTCGGCGCCCAGTTCCATGGCCGCGCGCTGGAACGCCACCGGGACCTTGAGAGGCGAGAGTTGTCCGTCGTTGGGGGAGTAGGTTCCGCCTCGCAGACCCTTGCGCTCGATCCCCGGAATCAGTTCGGCCATGCCGTCCGCGTCCACCCATTCGATTTCCAGATCGTACTTGTGTTGTATGGGAAAAAGCCCGCGAAGGGTTTTTTCGAGGGGCTCGTCGTAGATGGGAAATGCGTAGCCGCCGGTCTTCCATCCGACGTCGACGCCGTGGGTCTCCTTCCACGTGGACATCTGGGCGAGGCTTCGACTGCAAAGGACTATCTTGGCCGGGTCCGAGTGGGTCGCGCGTATTCCGCCGATGGCGGTCTTGTTGTCCCCCTGACCGACGGCGGGACGACGATCAAGAACCAGGACCTTCAGGCCGCGTAAGGAAAGGTTGTATGCGCTCGGGACGCCGACGCTGCCGCCGCCCACCACGATCGCGTCGTAGGTTTTAGTCGGCATCGCCATCTTCCTTGTGTGCAAAAGCTCCCAGCGGGATTTCAGCCACCAGGGGCCGGTTGGTTCCCGGAGTGATGTCGTCGAGGACCACGCCTTCCTCCCTGAAGATGCGGTAGACCAGCTCCGTGCACGTCTTTCCGCCGCAGCCGCCCATGCTCGGTCTGGCAAGGGCCTTGAGCTGGTTGATGTCCTTCACTCCGGCCCGGATCTCCCTGACGATCTCGCTCTTTCTCACGCGCTCGCAGCGGCAGACTATCGGGTCGTCGTCGTCGTCGGGGAGTAGCGGATCCACCGGGACGGAGGGCCCCCGGATTGTGAAGCCGGCCACCTTGAGGCGCTCCTCGAAGGGCACCTCCACCATCAGCAGGCGTCGGCGATCCTGATCCGGACGCTCCCGAACGGCGATCACCTTGCCCTCGCCGATGATGTTGCCGTCGAAATCGACCGTCTTGACGTCGCCGCCAAGTGGGATCATGTCGTCGCTGTACTCGAAAGGGAGCATCAGCAAGGCTGTTTTCTTTTGTGGATCGTAGTCCTCGCAGACGAGGTTGATCGCCAGCCCCGGGCACAGGGTCACGCAGTTGCCGCAGCCGAGGCAGCCCTCGGTGTAGCGCGGGAGCCCCATGATGCCCTCCATCTCGATGAGGCCTTCGGGGCACGCCTCCGTGCACGGGTTGCACGGGATCTCCTGGACGCATCGGATGACCGGGTAGACCGCCGCTCCGCCTCTGGGGATCTCCCAGGCTTCGACCTTTCCGGGTTTGCTGCGCAGCACCTCGGCCAGGGGCTCCCAGTGTTCGGGGATGTCCACCGGAACCCCCAGGTCCCTGGCCATCTTGCGGCCGATTATCCTGCCGGAGAAGATGGCGGCGGAGGCCTCGGCGACCTCCTCCGAATCTCCCGCAGCGTACACATTGAGGCCGTACTCCCTTGCCTTGATGAGGATTTCGTCCACCGATGCCAGCCCCACGGCGATGAGCAGGGTGTCGGCCTCGAAGGTCTTTTCGGTGCCGGCGATGGGCGCGAACCTCTCGTCGACCTGCGCGATGGTGACCTTTTCCAGATGATTCTCGCCCCAGGCCTTTACCACCGTATGGCTGGTCCAGATGGGGACGCCGAACCTCTTGAGCTTGTCCTCGTGAACCTTGTACCCGCCGCACTCGGGAAGGCCCTCCACCAGGCCCACCACGTCGATCCCGGCCTGGAGCGCGTGGTAGCCGCCGATGAGCCCCACGTTTCCGCCGCCGAGGATGAACAGTTTTTTTGATGCTCCGATCAGGTCGCGATTGACAAGGGTCTGGAACGCGCCGGCGCCGTAGATCCCCGGGAGATCCGCTCCGGGAAATGCCAGTGATTTTTCTCTGGCGCCCATGGCGATCAGGATGTTTTTCGGGGTGACGAGCTTGTAGCCGTTGGGCGTTGCGACCCCGACCTTGCCGTCCCAGAATATCCCCACCGCGGTGGTGTCGGTCCAGATCTGGATGTCGGGTAGATCGTCCAGCGCGTCGGTCAGGATGTGACCGATATCAACTCCACGGGTGCCGGCCCAGCAGTCAGCCACGGATCCGAAGAAGCCGTGGGTCTGGAGAGTGAGCTTGCCGCCGAGCTCCGGTTTGTCGTCCACTATCAGCACGTCGATCCCCACCTTGCCCAGCTCCACGGCTGCGCTCAGGCCCGCAGGTCCGCCGCCGATGATGAGAACCTCGACCTCTACGTCCGAGGGGCGATGAAGGGTTTTTACCTGGTCGTCTGCGGGAAGGGGAGGGTTCCCCTGCGCGCTTGCGACCTCCATGCCGGGCTGGACCGCGACCATGCACGACTTGACGGCCCGGCCGTCGGCCAGGACCGTGCACTGGGAGCATTGCCCGTTGGCGCAGAAGATGCCCTGCGGTCCCCCGTCGCGATGGTGATGTCCGAAAATGGAGATTCCCGAGGCGAACAGCGCCGACGCGATCATCTCGCCGGGCCGGGCCTTGAGGGATTGCCCGTCGAAGGTGAAATCGACGGTCCCGTCGGACAACGGCTCCAGAATCGGATGGGATTTGATGCGTCGCTGGCTCATCGGTCCGCCTGCCTTTCCGCATCAGAAGCCGCAGCCGGGCCGGAGGTCAGCACTGGTCGCACGTGAGAATTTCTCCAGGAGCCTTTCCGCAACAGGAGAAGGTACTGGGTAAACTCCGCGAGATCGTCCGTTTCGACAATATCGATGACGTTGTCCAGAGCAGTTGTCAGGCGATCGCGGAGGACCGCGACCTCATCTGGCGAAAGCGCGAGTCGCAGATTTGTCTCGCGCAACGGTCCGATGTGTACGCCTCGTGATTTATCTGTCTTGCGAGCTTCGTCGAGTATCGCAGGGAGTCGTGCAGGTTCGAGCAGGTGCCCCAGAAGGATGTCGAGATACGGAATGGCGCCTGCGTCGACGGAGCCCTTCGCCGATTCCGCAGCCGGGATCTCGTGGCTGTCGAGCCAGGATTTTCCGTCGATGCTCAGCTCGTCGCGTTCGCAGAGCCATCGGGTGACGGCCAGGGCGTCGTCCATTCCGTTCAGGGTATGCTCGATCGGGAGAGTGGTTTTCAGGGGTGTGGGATCCGTGGATTTTATGAACTCCGCGATGGCAGTGGTCGGGCCCTTCAGTCCAGGCAAGGGTTCAACGAATTGCACACGTCCCTCGCCGAGTCCGACAAGGTGGGCCAGGCGTTCCAACTGTTTAACGGTGAAGCGCGCGTGTTTTTCCGAACCGTCCAGCTTGCATGTGGACTCGTGCCTCCCCATGACCAGGACCCCGTCATAACCTCGGGCGAGGGCGCCGATGAGCATTGCTCCGGTCACGCCCCCCACGCAGGGAAGCTCCATCACGTGTGCTCCCTCGGGGATGGTGGGCGATGTTGGTATTTTGAGGGCGGACCTGCCGCACGCAATGACAAGGACGCCCCTGGAGTTGTCGGGAAGATCTCGCGAGGCGCGCGGTTGGGCTATTGCGCCGGTGGGACACGCGGCCACGCAGACGCCGCAACCCCGGCACGCCTCTCGATCGATCGTGGAGACCGGCGCTGCTCCCTTTTGCAGGACCACACGGGGAACTCGAAAGGGGCACGCCTCTTCGCAGGCGCCGCAACCCCGGCATTTTTCCGTCTCCACGCCGCAGACCGCGACGGGAAACTCCCGCTCCCAGATTTCGTAGACGCCGCCCGCGCGCTGATCCTTTATGTGTCCGGTGGGACACACGGATGCGCAGGAGCCGCACCCGACGCAATCTGCGGGGGGCTTTTCGTCGAAGGTTCCGACTACCTTGTCGGAGCCCCGGCGGAGAGTTGAGATCGCGCTGGTAGCGTAGGTTTCGCAGACCCGGGTACACATCCCGCACAGGATGCAGGTTTCATCGCCCGTAGTGAAACGGGACTCGACGACGCCGAGTTGTTGCGCGAGCTTGCGAATCGCAGGGACGTCCGGGCAGCGGGCGAGCAGAGCCTCCATGGTCATACGGCGGTAACGCTCGACCTCCTGCGAGGAGGTGCGAAAGACCATCCCCTCGTCCACCGGGTAGTTGCATGCCGTGACAAATTTGCTCCATCCATCGCGAACGTGCTCCACGATGCAGAGTCTGCAGGCGCCCGCCGGTTCGAGGGCGTCATGATGACACAGGGTGGGGATGGAGATC
>JAUVAN010000182.1 GCA_030591725.1 Deltaproteobacteria bacterium | reverse complement strand
CTCCGTGCACCCGATCACGATGATGATGGTGATCGGGATCTCCGTCCAGGGCATCGCCGAATGCTTCCTCTCCCCAAAATACCTGGAGTTCGCCTCCAAGCAAGCGCCGGAGGGCAAGGAGGGCGTCTTCCTCGGATTCGCCCACATCAACACCTTCTTCGCGTGGATCTTCGGCTTCATCTTTTCGGGCTACCTGCTTCGGGCTTACTGCCCCGAGCCCTCTACCCTGTCGGAGGCGGTCCGGCAGCAGCACACCCTGGCCCTGGTGGGGCAAGGGCCGATGCCCGAGGCCTACGCCCACGCCAACTACTTGTGGTACGCCTACACGGCCATCGGGGTAGGGTCGTTCATCGCCATGATCATCTATATCTGGGTAACCAACCGTATCGATTCACGCGCGAAGACCGAGGCATAGAACTGCCTCCTGCATCGATCGTAAGCCGCCTGTGATCGGGGTGCTAGTAGGCGGTCGCGGTGTAGTCGGCAGGATCGGCGGGGAGATTGCGCGGGTCGTAACAGAACTTGATAGGATCTTTGTCCAGGATGCACTGGTATTGGGTCGTCTCGCTCAAAACCGGATCGTTTTCGCCCACCCGGCAGTCGCTATCGCCGTCACAAAACAGAACGCAGATCTTACTATCAATGGTGGCGTCCTGACCTAAGATAGAAACGTCCGTGGAGAACTCTATCCCGACATAGCCGGTGGGGCAGCCACTCATGGTGGAGTAGTCACCGAAGACCGCCGAACCACAGATGAGGCTCGCGCCGGTGCAATCCGTGGACATGAGGGCGCAATAGCCGTTGGCGAAGTAGGTGTCGTCGGCCACCATGCCTGAGTAGCTTCGCAAGCAGACGTCTGCCGAGCCAGCCTGAGTGGGCATCCCCTCGCATCCCACCAGGGTACCGGTACCACCCGTTGGAATCGGGACGCCCGAGGAAGAACAACCATCGCCCGTGCACTCGCACGCGGAACCGATGCCGTCGTCCGCGTCAGTGTCCGAATCCGTGTCCGAATCCGTGTCCGAGTCCGTATCCGTATCCGTATCCGTGTCGGTGTCGCCGTCCGTGTCCGTGTCACCGTCGGTGTCAGTATCGGTGTCGGTGTCCGCGTCCGTGCCGGCGTCAGTATCGTCATCGTCTCCGCAGGCGGTCGCTCCAACGGCAAGGCCTGCTACAAGAATCATAAGTGCGTAATGTTTCATTTTCCCGATTCCTTTCTGATGCATGAAGTATGGCCGAATGATACACAAATTTGCCACCCCGCCAAGTTACTCATCAACTGGAGGGTTCTTTCTTGTTCAGAACCAGCTCGTTGACCGCGGTGTGAAACAGGGCACGGTGGCGTGATTCGACACGTTCGCGATAGTAGGCGTGCGTTTCCCGGAGTATCTCATCGAGGCTCTCGGGGATGATCCCGGTATCCGCCGCTTCCTCCGCGAGCGCCTTGTGTTTCTCCATGATCTCGCGCACCAGGCCGTCGGCTATCAGACGCGCGGATACGCCCGATCCCACGGGCCTGCGGTATCTGGTGGAGGACAACCTGTCGGTAGCCTTCCTGTTGACTTTCTTGATGGATCGGACCGTCGAGAAGGCCTGCATCAGGGCGATGAAACCGAAAATGACGATACCCAGGATTGCGAGCTGTTCGATGTTCACGTCACGCCTCCTCGATATTTATAATACCACGTCGCAACACCACAGGCTCGTCACCGGTCGCGTCCACCACGGTAGAACCGGGAGGCCCCGGCACGGATCCCGGGATGATGAGATCGATTTCCATGTGTGACAGCCCCAGGATGTCCTCGTGCGTGAGCGCGTCGGGGCCGCCCGCGCGATTGGCGCTGGTTGCGGTCAATACCTTGCCGCAGGCGCGAGCCAGATCGGCCGCAGGGCATGGGCCGGGCAACCTGATGCCGATCTGTCCATTGCTATTGACCAGCGGCGCTGGAACGTGGTCGGCGGCGGGCACGAGGACGGTCAGCGGCCCGGGCCAGTATTTGTTTGCCAGCTTCTTTGCCAGGGATCCGAAGTGGGAGACCACCTCGGATGCGGCCTCCATGTCTGGAAGAATTACTGCGATGGGACGCTCGCCGGAACGATCGTCGGGGCGATCCTTGCTCCTCGCGGATCGGGCCACGGCTTCCGGCGACAGCGCATCCGCAGCCAGGCCGAAGAGCCGCTCGAACGGGAGCGCCACCACGCCGCCCGCCTGAATGGTGCGCACGGCCTCCTCCAGCCAGTTTGTTCCGGATGCTGTTCTTGGATGGGTCACCGGGGCTCAGTCTCTTTGGGCTATCTTGTCCTGGACGCGTGCGTCGGATTTCTCCACGCCCCTGGCCTGAGTGTCACGCATGGCAGACATTCGATCCGCCAGGGCCGAATCCTCGATGCTCAGGATGGAAGCCGACAGCAGGCCGGCGTTCTTGGCTCCGTCCACTCCTACCGATGCAATGGGAACTCCGCCGGGCATCTGCACTGCCGACAGCAGCGAGTCTATCCCGCCCATGGTTCCCACCGCGATGGGCAGGGCGATGATCGGAAGCGTTGTGTTGGCGGCCATGGCTCCACCGAGGTGATGAGCGCCTCCCGCAGCCGCGATGATGACTCCCACGCCGTCTTCCCTGGCCGATTCGGCAATTGAAACCGCACGCCTGGGAGAGCGATGGGCCGAGGCCACGGACACTACTAACGGGACATCGAGGCTGTCGAGCACGGCGATGGCCGGTTGAACTTTGGGCAAGTCGTTCTCGCTACCCATGATTATCAGGACGCTGCGTTTCATTTTTTGAATGCCTTTCTTGTTGTTACAGTGCTCGATGGCCGATATCCCGGCGCATGCGCATTCCATCCCATGAGATCTTGTCGGCGGCATCGTAGGCGCACTTTGCGGCCTCGCCCAGATTGTGGCCGATACCGGTCACGCCCAGAACCCTGCCCCCGGCGGTGACCAGAGCATCGCCATCGAGCTTCGTGCCGGCATGAAAGACCATGACATTTTCTGTGGCGCCCGCATCATCGAGGCCGCTGATCGCCATGCCCTTCTCGTACGGTCCCGGGTAGCCGCCGGACGCAAGGACGAGGCAGATCGATGAACCGGAGTGCCACTCCACAGCAGAGTCGCCCAGATCGCCTTTCGCGGCGGCCATCAGAATGGGGACAATGTCGCTCTTCATGAGCATCAGGAGCGGCTGGCACTCGGGATCTCCGAAGCGTACGTTGAACTCCAGCACCTTGATGTCGTCCCCACTGATCATCAGACCGGCGTACAGTATTCCCCGAAACGGAGTTCCGTCCTTCGCCATGCCGTCGATCGTTCTGGTCAGGACCTCTTTCACGATCTTGTCGTGGAGCGCCGGGGTGACCACCGGCGCCGGGGCGTATGCGCCCATCCCACCGGTGTTGGGACCTGAGTCACCGTCGTATGCAGCCTTGTGGTCCTGTGCGGCGATCAGCGGGATCATCTTTTTGCCGTCACAGATGGCCAGGATCGATGCCTCCTCGCCCACGAGCAGGTCCTCGATGATGACGGTGGATCCTGCTTCCCCGAAGCGTTTCTCACCGAGGATCTCACGAATCGCCTGCCTGGCCTCATCGGGGTTGGCACAAACGATGACACCCTTTCCCGCGGCCAGCCCGTCCGCCTTGATGACGCAAGGACCGCTTTTCCTGTCGATCTGCGCGAGGGCGGAGTCGAGATCTTGATGAACCGTGAAGGCCGCCGTGGGAATGCCGTGCCTCTTCATGAACTCTTTGGAGAACACCTTGCTCCCCTCGAGCTGGGCCGCCTGTGCAGACGGCCCGAACGCGGGGATTCCGGCCTCCTCCAGCTTGTCGATGAGTCCGCCCACCAGCGGAACCTCCGGGCCCACGATAACGAGATCGGCCTTCTCCCGCACGGCGAGATCAACCTGCCCATCCACATCTTCTGCGCTCAGCGAAACGCAGCGTGCGTGCTGCCGGATCCCGCCGTTTCCAGGAGCGCAGACCACCTCGTCCACCAGCGGACTCATCGATACTTTCCAGGCGAGGGTGTGTTCACGCCCACCACCGCCGACAACAAGAACCTTCATCTGGGGTCTCCTCGTCTGCAACCGGTTTCCAGCTCGAAATCGGGTAGTGTTCCGAATATTGCCGCGTCGTAAGCAGCGGTGTGCTCGAATGCCTTCCTGGCGAACTCGAACCTGACTGCCAGTGGAATTTCGCCGTCGTGGGTGAGATGCCACAGCACGTCGTCGTAGTTGTGAGGATCACATATTACAGCCACGCGTTCGAAGTTCTTGGCGGCGGCGCGAAGCATGCACGGCCCGCCGATGTCGATCTGCTCGACCAGCTCATTGAGCTTCACGGAGGGCACAGCAGCTGTTCGCTCGAAAGGGTATAGATTGACCACGACCATCTCGATGAGGGAGGCGTGGATCATCGCGAGATCCTCCAGATGCTCGGGGCAGTCGCGTGCCAGGATGCCACCATGGATCTTTGGGTGCAGTGTCTTCACGCGCCCGTTCATGATTTCGGGGGAACCCGTGTAGTCAGAGACCATCATCACCGGAAGGCCCGCCTCCATTATGGACTCAGCGGTCCCGCCGGTGGAAAGAATGTCGAAACCGAGGTCCACAAGGCCGCGGGCGAGGGTTTCGATGCCTTTTTTGTCGGAGACGCTCAGCAGCGCAAGTCGTCGATTTTCCATTCGCTGGTTTTACGTAATTGTTCATTGATTTGCCAGCAATGAATGTTCGCGGGTGCGCGGGCAAGCAAGGGAGCTGACCGGTCTTATCTCTGGTCTTCGTCGACGGTTATCCGAATGACTTCGTCGAAGGAGGTTACTCCGTTTGCCAGCTTGCGGACGGCGGCCTCACGCAACGTGACGGTGCCGTCGGCCCGGGCCGCTCGCATTATCTCGGAGGCGTCGGCCTTGCTGTTGATGAGATCGCGGATATTGTCGTTCACCTCCAGCATCTCGAAGATCGCGTCTCGTCCGTAGAGTCCGGTTCCGCGACACTCGACGCAACCCTCTCCATTCCAGACTTTCAGCGTCCGGTCGCCGCTCTCGGCCGGTTCTATTCCAAGAAGGGATTGTTCCTCCGCTGTGAGGAAGGTCTCCACCCGGCACTTCTCGCATACGCACCTCACCAGTCGCTGAGCGACCACGCCGACGAGTGTTGATGAGATCAGGAACGGGTTCAGTCCCAGTTCGAGGAGCCGGGTAACGCTGGAGGCAACATCGGTGGTGTGGAGAGTGGACACTACCAGGTGACCGGTGAGGGCCGCCTGGATTGCCTGGTTCGCGGTCTCCGGGTCCCGAATCTCGCCCACCATGATGATGTCCGGATCCTGCCGAAGGATGTGTTTCAGCACTGAAGCGAAGTCGAGGCCTATCTTTGGCTGCACTGCGATCTGGTTGAACTCCTCGATGACCATCTCGATGGGATCTTCGATGCTGGTGATGTTCACGTCCGCGCTGCTCAGGTGGCGCAGGGTGGAGTAGAGCGTGGTGGTCTTCCCCGATCCGGTGGGACCCGTCACGAGCACGAGCCCGTTGGGGCGCTCTATGAACTCCAGGTATTGCTGATAGCTGTCTTGCTCGAAACCGAGATCGGCGATGTCCTTGATGAGGATAGTCGGGTCGAAGATGCGGATGACTATCTTTTCGCCAAACGCCACCGGCAGCGTGGAGACTCGCATCTCCACCTCGTCACCCTCCTTGTTTGTCTTGAATCGACCATCCTGGGGCCTGCGCCGCTCGGCGAGATCGAGCCTGGAGAGCATCTTGATCCTGGAGGCCATCGCCGGGTGAACCTGCTTGGGGATCCGGTAGATGTCGTGAAGGACACCGTCGATGCGCATGCGCACCTGGCTGTGCTCGCGCTTGGGCTCGATGTGGATGTCCGAAGCTCGTTGATTGAAAGCGTAGTGAAGGATGTAATCCACCGCGTTCACCACGTGCTGGTCGTTGGCCTCTATCTCGTCCACCCGACCGAGCTGTACGAGCTGCTCCAGGTTGCCCAGATCGACGGTCGGCGCTATCTCCTTGGCGGCGCGCGCAACTGAGCGCCGAAAACCGTATACCTCGGTGATGAAGCGCTGGATATCTGTCCGGGGGCTCAAGATCAATTTGATGTCCGTCCGGGTGAGCCGGCGGAGCTCGTCGAAGAGCTCTTCGTCGTACGGGTCGGCGACGGCCATGACCAGGGTGTCCTTGACCCGCTCCAGGGGAAGCACGGACGTGCGGCGCGCGAAAGGCAACGAGATGACGCTGGTGATCAGCGCTGCGTCGAGCGTGAGCGGGTCTATCTTTTTGAAAGGCATGCCGGCGTCATCGGCGAGGCACTGGACGATCTCTGTCTCGTCCAGGGGAACGGCGCCGTCGACACCGCCCCTGGAGAACTCCATGGATCCGATCACCTCCGCGGCCGTGACGTCAGCGCGGTCTCCTTTTGGACGGACCCCCTTTTTGCCCTGACCGATACGGAGCCTGGCTCGCTGCGAGTCCTTCTGGATCTTTGCGTCCCGAGCCTGTTCCTGTGACAGCAGACCCTTGCCGACAAGAAGGTCGACCAGCTCATCTACGGTTACTCGATGTGTTCTCATGAAGCGGAGTTTATCACGTTGCTAATCGCAACAGTATTCCCAATACTCGCAACCACTGAATTCGAAGTGAATGATATCGGAATCGCAGCCGGGATAGGCGGTTTCGCAGTGATGCGTGGGCTCGCAGGGACCCGTGGCGGTTGTGGGTTCGCAGCAGATATCCGTGCCGCAATTATACTGCTTGTGGCCCACCCCCTGACAACCACCGATATAGCTCTCGCAAGTCCATGGGCAATCTTGACCACCGTCCGCGTCGGAGTCCGTATCGGAGTCCGTATCGGAATCCGTGTCGGAATCCGAATCCGAGTCGGAGTCGGAGTCCGAGTCGGAATCCGTGTCAGCGTCAATGTCTATGTCACCGTCCGTATCCGAATCCGAGTCCGTCGCGCCGTCGATTCCCGCGTCGTCCTGCGTGTCGTCGTCCGTGCACATGGCGAGCACGACGAACGAAAGCAGCAACATTGCCATGAGAATTCTGTTCATGTGGTTATCTCCCTTTGACATAGTTTATCATGTTGAGAGGGAGCGGGGGGAACTAGTCGCAACAGAACTGTGTACCGCTACAGCCCGTGAGCTCGAAGTGGATGGGATCATCGCCGCAACCAGTCCAGAAGTCTTCGCAGTGATGCGTGGGCTCGCAGTCACCCGTGGCGGTCGTGGGCTCGCAGCAGACCTCTGTCATCCCGCAGTTATAGGTGGTGTATCCGATGCCAGCGCAACCAATATAGCTTTCGCAAGTCCAGGGGCAAGCCGGGCCGGAATCCGGCGGCGGGCCGGCGTCTCCACCTTCGCAGCACACTTCCCACATTTCACAACCGGTCATTGTGTCGTGCACGGTCCCGCTGCAGGTTCCGTAGATCACACACTCGTATCCGGCGCCTTCGCAGTCATCCGTGTCGGAGTCCGTGTCGGCATCTGTGTCGGAGTCGGCGTCGGTATCGGAGTCGGTGTCAGCATCCGTATCAGTGTCTGTGTCACCGTCGGTGTCAGTGTCCGTCGCGGCGTCGATTCCCGCGTCGCCCTGCGCGTCGTCGTCCGAACACATTGCGAGCACGACAAACGAAAGCAGCAACATTGCCATGAGAATTTTTTTCATGTGGGTCTCTCCCTTTAAAGAAAAATTTTTCAGATGATCAAACATACACTATCGGGGAACATGGAGGGAAGAAGTTCGACGCAAAAAACCAGGACCATCCCGCGGGTGTAAAACCGCGCCCTTATGAGGGCGCGGTCAGGATGACCTATGTTCCCGTGAACCCCGGGGTCACTACCGGTCAAGCCCGGAGGGCTTGCGCGTAGCGCATCGTGGCCGCGGGTTTTACACCCGCGGAAATTGGAATACAATTGTTCGTATGAACCATTTGAAATTTCCCATCTTGTTGATCATCGGAGCGGCGGTTGCAGCCGGGTGCTGGAAACAGCAACCGGTTCTCGTTGGAGCCACGGACACCGATACCGACTCCGATACCGACTCGGACACAGACACCGATTCCGATGCTGACACCGATGCAGATACGGATTCGGACTTCGAAAAGTGGGGAATCGTCAACCTCGTTCATACCGCCCTTGCCGATAGCCAGTACGGCGCCGAGACTCTTATACTCTCGG
>JAUVAN010000263.1 GCA_030591725.1 Deltaproteobacteria bacterium | reverse complement strand
TAGGCGCGGGCAACAACACCTGCGCACTGCTCGACTCCGGCGGTGTGCGTTGTTGGGGTGAATGGAATCTCGGATACGGAAACACAGAGGCAATCGGAGACGACGAAACCCCCGCGTCGGCCGGCGATGTCGACATCGGTGGAAACGTTGTACAGATGTCGGTCGGCGGCAACGCTACCTGCGTCTCGCTCGACACGGGAAGCATCCGTTGCTGGGGCGTTGGAATAGATGGAGCGCTCGGCTACGGCAACACCGAGAACATAGGCGACGACGAGACCCCCGCCTCCGCCGGCGACGTGCCTATATAGATCCTTCTATTTGAACCTGGCGGGATCCGGAAGATACGTAATTTATCGGATTTCAAAACACAACCAGACTGGAATTCCCAAACGATTGTGATAGGGTGCAGCAACTTTTTCTGCATTTATTCGGGAGGGAAAAATGAAATTCAAGGCAGCGATATTGACGGCTCTGATGGCGGGAGCGGCCCTGTTCTCCTGCGGGGGACGGGGAGTGCAATCGCAGTTGGTCGACATGACCCTGTACGCCCAGTCCACGATGTTCGCATCGAGGGGTGTCGTCAGCCCTGCCAATTACCGGGTCGACGTTCCGATTCCGGCGGGTGCGCCCATCACGGTATTGTCTGTCAATCCCAAGGTCATCCAGTTTCGGGTGAATGAAACCGGTCAGACCTTTCAGTTCATCAACCACCGGTCAACCGGCATGGACATCGAGATGGCGTTCGATACTTTTTTCAGTGCGGAGGATCCCTCTGCCAGGCTCGCCGCCCTGGACGAGGAAAAGAGGATCGCCACCCTGGAGGGTCGGGCAATTCCCGGCATGACCAAGGAAGAAGTGCTCATGGCCGTCGGACCGCCGCCTCGCAACGAGACGCCGACAACCGAATCCAATACGTGGAGATACTGGCGCAGCAGGTTCACCAAATTCACAATTCATTTCGTGAACGGAGTGGTTGTAGACGGTGAGCCCGCGCCGGCGCCCGTGGCGGCGCCCGCAGAACCAAAAGAAGTCATGCACGCCCGGTGCAACGTCCGTTTCGAGGAAGGCAGGATCTCCTGGGTCAATTACAAGAAGGGACCTGTTCTGGCGGTCAACGGCAAGATCGACGTGGTGAAAAAGGGCCGCAAGTCGGTGGTCTTCAAGATCGTGGAATCCGGCATCGAGGTGAAGTTCGAGAACGACGAAGTCAAGTCCGGTAACGCCACGTGGTCCATGTTCGAGCGCCTGTTCGCCATCGAGGATCAGGAGGCGAAATTGAACGCACTGTCCGACTCTGACAGGAGCAACGTGCTCGGCGCAGAGGTGGTCAATGGCATGAGCAAGGACGCAGTGGAGATGTCCTGGTGCCCGCCGCCGCCGCACGCAACGCCCTCCCTCGGGGCGAACACCTGGACTTACTGGAGCAACAAGATCAACCGGGTGAAGGTCAAGTTCGACGCAGACGGCAAGGTCACGTCAGTCAAAGAATAGTTCTCTCATTCGCAGACATAGGCGCAACACACGCGGCCGTCCTGGCAATCGAGCCCGCCGCCCGGATCCGCCCAGCACCCCTCACAGGAATCTCCGACCAGGCAGTTTGCGTAGGGATCCTCGTTGCAGGAGTACCCGGTGGGGGACTGGACGCAGCACATGTAGTCGCAATCCAGGGCAAGCTCATCGGGAAGCGGCTGGTAATTCGCCGGACATACGGACCATTGATCGGGCGTGCAGCTTCCGGAAAGGTCCGAACACAGCGCGTCCGTGTCCACGGTATCCGTATCCGAATCCGTATCCCCGTCCGTATCCGTGTCTGTATCAGCGTCCGTATCTGTGTCCGTATCCGTGTCTGCATCTCCGTCCGTATCCGTGTCTGTATCTCCGTCCGTATCCGTGTCTGTATCTCCGTCCGTGCCTCCCGTGATGTCGACCTTGTCACAGGCGATTGTCATCGCGAGCAGCGCGATAAACGTTGCAAGTAAAATAGTAATTCGGTGCATTTCTTTCCTCCTTACCTGACGCAGCGCAGGCCCAGGGTGTCAAACTTGTTGGTCGGATTGGTGTAGTAGCGATGCGCAGCGCGCATGTGGTCGGCGCTGTAATTAAAGCAGCCGCCGCGCAAGACCGGGAACGCGCCGGCGGGGATCAACCAGGCGCTGCCGTCATCAGGTGCATCTGTGTAATCGACGTGATACCAATCCTCTATCCACTCGAACACGTTGCCCGCCATGTCGCAAAGCCCCTGTGTAGTGTTGCCCGCCGGCTTGCTGCCTACCGCCCAGGTCCTTTCCATATCGCAACCTTCAATGTGTGTATCGTCATCCATCACCGCATATGTGCAAGTGGCTGTTGTATCTCCCCATGGATAAGTGATGTCCTGTCCTGCCGACCTCGCCGCGTACTCCCACTCGGCCTCGCTCGGCAATCGCCCGACGGCCCACGTGCAGAAGTCCACCGCCTGTTGCCAGTCCAGACAGTTTGCCGGATGGTTCTCGTAACCGGCATCATTCCAGTTGCAATCAGGGTCCGTGTTCGGCGCACTGCACGAGCCCGCCGTAACGCACTCACCATATTGCGCTACCGTCACCTCGGTCTTCGTCATCTCAAACGCCGGCATCACAACCGAGTGAACAGGTAATTCATTCTCACCACCCGATGCGCTCCCCATGTCGAACGTACCGTCGGGGATTGATACCCAGAACATTGCCGTGTCGGTACCCGTGTCCGTGTCGGTATCGGTGTCCGCATCGGTGTCTGTGTCCGTATCCGAGTCTGTATCGGTATCGGTGTCCGTATCGGCGTCGGTATCCGTGTCGGTGTCCGTATCCGTGTCGGTATCGGTGTCGGTGTCCGTGTCTGTCCCACCGTCAGACATGGAATCATCGTCGTCGGAGCATCCGAAAGCCATCGCCGCTCCGACCATGAGAACGGCTGCAAGAACCTTGAAAATCAAGTTTTTCATTGCACCTCCATTGGGTTGAGAATGGCATTATATCACAGGATTGAATGCCGCGAAGAATGGATGACGATCGCGTGAACTTACTGGTTTGCCTGATTGACGGCGTTGAGGATGTCCTGAACGCTGAGATAGACCGAGGAGGTGTCCATGGCGATCACCTGTCCAGTCCTCATGTCTATCACCGCCGAGTAGGGCGTAAACGAGATGGAGATGGGAGGCATGGTCCCGGTCGCCGCGCCGGTCTGGAAGTACGGGGAGATATACTGTGACCATACCTGAGAAACCGAAACGTTGCCGCCCGAGGTGTAAACCGCGAAGGCGCCTCCGTAGGCGGCCCAGATCTGATCTTCTACCTGACCTACCTGATTGAACCAATCAGGACAGGTGCCTCACCCCGTGTCCCCGATCATGAGCACGATGGAGTTGAAGCCCAGGCAGTTGAGATCCTCCAGCGTAAATTGCTGATCCACCTGCTCCACCACACCGTCCATGTCACCGTCGATGTAACCACTCTGGGTCCAGTCGGCCACTACCTGACCCACTGTAAGCCCGGAGCCCCACACGATCTCGGTACACAGGTCGGCATCCGTATCGGTATCTGTGTCGGAATCCGAATCCGAGTCGGAATCCGAGTCAGAATCCGAGTCGGAGTCCGAGTCACTGTCCGATCCGCTCCGACTATCCCCACTATTGTCGCAGGCGACCATCCCAACTCCCGCCAAAATGGTGAAGAGCAAAATCAATCGACCGATAACGATTTGTCGCTTCATGTCTCCTCCTTTTTCAAGTGCGGCTCCAACGCCTACCGCTGTATTTGCTCACATATTCTATCAGAGATTTCCCCTTTATGATCTCTTTGGTGCAAAATGACTCCCTGGAGGACTGGAAATGTTGAGCTACGAAGAGCCCGTCATCAGGCCGCCGGCGGAGGCGGGTTCACTCATCTTACAGGCGACCATAGGTTGCTCCCACAACCGCTGTGCTTTCTGTGTGACCTACCGGCAAAAGCAGTTTCGTCCCCGGTCACGAGAAGACCTGTTCGCGCAGATCGACTGGGCAGGGGATCACATGCCCGAGGTCAGGAGAGTGTTTCTGGGGGACGGCGACCCGCTGGTTCTATCAACCGACCGCCTGCACGAGATACTGGACCGGCTGCACGATCGCCTGCCGCAACTACGCCGTGTAACCGCATACGCCTCCGCGCAGAATTTCGAGAACAAATCCGTCGCGGAACTGGAGGGGCTGGCGAAGGCGGGACTGACCCAGGTGTACGTGGGCCTGGAATCCGGCTGTGACGAGATCCTCGAGCGCATCGACAAGGGAGTCACCCACGAACAGATGGTTGAACTCTGCGAGAAGCCGACCGCAGCCGGCATCAAGCTGTCCACGATGATCATCCTGGGCCTGGGAGGGCCCCGATTGTCGGAGCGACACGCGGTGGACTCTGCGCGACTGGTAGACAGGATAAAACCCAGGTTCGCTTCGACCCTCACGTTGATGCTGCCGCCGGGGGCCCGGTCGTACAGGGAGGCTTTCGGAGATCCGCAGTGGCGACCGCTCGATTCCTCGGAGGAACTGACGGAGCTGCGCCGCTTTGTGTCTTCCGTGGAGGGGAACGGGATAATCTTCAGATCCAATCACGTGTCCAATATTCTTGCCCTCGAAGGTGTCTTCCAGAAAAGCAAGCAGCGCATGCTGGCCGAGATCGACCAGGCCATCGGCGAGTGATCGGTCGTCAGCGGGCGATGCTCCTTGGCGGTTCCAGCCACAAACCCGGACAGCAGTATTTGGATCCGTCCTTCCACTTCCACCCCCGGTGACTGCCCGACCATATGTCCTGTCGCTTCGCCTTCTTCAGCGCGTTGTTGCGCGGTACCCGCAACCATGCTCCAACGCAATCGATCAAACGCGACGGGTTCCCCGAAGCGTCGAACTCCACGTCCTCACAGACAACATCGGAAACCTGAAATTTCAGTCTGTGTCCGCCATCGTGCCTCTCGAACTTGCAGCCCCTCAGCTTCGTGGTGGAGATAGCCTTGCAACGGAACGGCTCGTTCAGCCATGTGTCGCGCCTGCGGCTTGCCTCGCCTTCGAGGTAGTCGGGTTGCTGCGGCTCGATAACCGGTGATGGGGCAGGAGAAGGAGGAGTCGGTACAGGAGCGGGATCGGGCACTACTTCAGAATAGGGTCCAAGAAAGGGAGCCCCGCCCGTGTCTGCGGGGGCGGCCTCCGGCGCAGAATCGCAGCCGCTGAGGCACAGCGCACCAAACAGCCCGGCCAGAACGATGTCCCCTATTTTTCCGAGCAATCCCTTTTTCCCGGATGCCGGCGCTCCTGGTACCGTGCAACCGCACGAGCCGTCGTCTTCGCTGGTCCCGCCGAGCAGATCGGTATCAGTGTCGGCGTCGGAATCGGCGTCGGAATCCGTGTCACTATCCGTGTCACTATCAGTATCACCATCGGAATCGCTGTCGGAACCGACATGGTACTCGAAGGCGCCCATATCGTAGCCGCTTCCCTGGGGCCGGGTGACCCCGTCGAAATCGTCCGGCACGTCGGCCAGGGTGATCCCCACATCCACTGCCGGAGAGCTCGCCTGAAGATGGTAGTCCCCTCCGAAAGCACCTTCGTAGGTAACGAATTCGGGATCGACTCCCCACAGCTCATTGGCCTGGGCCCCCGGGGTGCCCGCGGGAGTAGATCCGTCCGAGTACCACACCAGGTTGTAGTCGACCTCTCCGGTGCCCCCTTCGATCTTTCTGACCTCCGCGTGACAATCGACGATTATGTTGTTGTAAACCTCAAAGCCGTCCACGTCCGCCATGGTCATCGACGTGCCCCATGGTGAATCGTTCAACCGGGCCACAAATACATTGTTGTAAACAAATATATCCTCAAACAAACCCAACGACGCTTCTATACCCTCGTCCCTGAACTCGAAAACATTGTTTCTGATGGTGATGTCGAAACAGGGATCGGTGTAGATGGCGGACATCGTGACACCCTTGCCGCTTGGATGCTCGACCAGGCAATGGTTTCGCTCGATCAGTGTCTGGGTCATCACCGGTCGCCCGGTGGGTGAGGATTCGTCCCAGGTCTGGATGCAATCCGAATGAGGATCGATATTCTGGACCGTGTCTGACGGATCCGCGATGTGGTG
>JAUVAN010000187.1 GCA_030591725.1 Deltaproteobacteria bacterium | reverse complement strand
GACCCGAAGGCTCTTGGCCTGGGTTACCCAGCCTGATTTGACCTCGACGGGAATGATCCGGCCCCTTGTTTCGCAGAGGAACTCCACCTCGGCGGAGGCCTCGCGCCAACACACCAGACTGTCCCGACCGGAGGCCACGAGTTCCTGGGCCACGAAGTTTTCGGCCAGGTAGCCCTTATAGGTTCCGAATTCATAGTCGAGAATAGATTGAGGTGGAAGGTTCGCCAGGGCGCCGAGGATACCCACATCAAAAACAAACAACTTGAAAACGTTGTCCCGCTCGTATGCGGCGAAGGGGAGAAGTCCGCTGTTTACGATGGGCAGCTTTACGACCAGACCGGCTGTCGCCAGCCAGTCGATGGTGCTCGCCATTCCGGCGTACCCCCGGATGCCCGGCAGAACGCCCTTGAAAGAAAATTTTGGCGCGGAGCCGGTCACGTCCCGTCCGAGTTGGGCGGGCACCTGACTCCATAGACGGGTGAGGTGCATCGAGTTCTGCTTGCCCGAGTGCTTCGCCATGTCGGCCAGGTAGGACTGAATCAGATCTTTCTGGAGCGACCGGGCGTGGGGCAGCGCCCTGGGAAGATCGTCTCTGTTTTGAACAAACCCGGCCACCACCTCCGGCAGGCCACCTACGATCAAGTAGAGCTTGAAAACATCCCACAACCGTTCGTGCAGGATCTCCGAGCCGGGGTTGTCGCTATTGATGGAGCGAAAGCCTTCGAGTAACAGGGGCTCGCCCCAGGCCATCAGGAACTCCTCAAAAGATAGAGGATAAATAGAGATGTGGGTTACCTTGCCCACCGGATACGAGGCTTTCCCCAGCTGGACGCCAAGCAAGGATCCCGCCGCGGCGATGGCTAGCCGGGGCATATGCTCCGCGAAATATTTGAGGCTTGTCAGAGCCTGTGGACACTGTTGGATTTCGTCGAGTACGAGCAGATCCTGCTCCAGGTTTATGACGGCGCCCAGTTCAAGTGAAAGATCTCGGATGATTTGCTTTGGATCCAGACTGCCCGCAAATGCCTTCGCTACGCGTGCGTTCTCCTCGAAATTGATATAGTGGGTTGCCCGAAAATCAGAGGCGCCGAAGTGTTTCAGGGAGTAGGTCTTGCCGACCTGACGAGCCCCCTGAAGGACCATTGGTTTTCGAGTCGGGTTCTTTTTCCAGTCTGAAAACTTGGCTTGAATCAGTCGTTTCATGGGTAAAAAGTATCATTTCGTGCAAAAGTTATCAAGGAAAATGCCCTGTAAGTATATTAAGTGGTATGACTTATTCACTAATCGGGGAGAAAACGCGGCCAGTTTGAGTTTCGAATCTGGCTCTTCCCCATAGGATCAGTCGGATGTCTCAACAACAATCCTGGGCGCAAACAGCAGATACAAAGACGGCAATACGAACATAGTCAGCAAGGTCGCCGTGATGAGACCGCCGATGACAACTACAGCGAGCGGCCGTTGAATTTCGGCGCCGGGGCCGACCGCGTAAACCATGGGTGCCAATCCAAGCACCGTAGTCGCAGCGGTCATCAAGAGCGCGCGAAAGCGCAAACCGCATGCCTCAACAATGGCTTCACGTATCGGTTTTCCACTCTCACGACGCTGATTGATGAAGGTGACCAGCACTGTTCCATTTTGAACCGCCACCCCGAACAGGGCGATGAATCCGACAGTAGATGGAACATTGAGAGTAATTCCCAACAGGAGCATGGACAGGACGCCTCCCACCAGCGCAAACGGCAGGTTGATCAGAACCAGAGCGGCGGATTTCAGGTTACCAAGCGCGAAAATCAGCATGAGAAAGATCAACAGAATGGATATTGGTACGACGACGCCCAGGCGTTTCATGGCGCGCTGCTGACTCTCGAAGGTTCCGCCGTATTCGAGCCAGTAACCCGAGGGCAGGTCATCGGAGAGGCCCTTCAATCGGCGCTGCGCTTCGGACACGAAACCTCCCAGATCACGTCCGCGAATGTTTGCCTCGACTACAACCCGGCGCATGTTGTTCTCGCGGCTGATCTGGGCCGGGCCTTCCACGCGCCGAATTTCTGCCACCCGTTCCAATGGCACCCTGGCCTCGTTCGGGGAGGAGAGTAAGAGAGTTTTGATCGCTTCTATGCTGTTGCGGCGACTTATCGGAAGACGCACCTGGACGCCGAAACGCATTTGTCCATCGACCATTTCAGTGGCAACTTTGCCGCCAATGGCTGTTTCGACAAGTCCGTTCAAGTCTGCCATGCTCAAATTGTAACGAGCCATCTCCCGCCGATCGGGGATGATCTCCAGCTGGCTGAACCCGGCCACCTGTTCGACGCTCACGTCTTTCGCGCCGGGAATACCACGCAGTATGGCCGCGATAGTGTTGGCCTTTTCCTTGAGAAGATCGATGTCACGGCCGAACACCTTGATGGCCAGATCGCTTTTCACACCGGAGATAAGTTCGTTGACACGCAGGGCGATGGGCTGGCTGAAGGCCAGGCGAATACCCGGGATGCGCTCAAGTCTTGTCTGAATATCCCGGACCAGTTGCTCCTTGTCGCGCCCGGTCGACCATTTGGATTCAGGATGCAGCATGATGAGCAGATCGGTTTGTTCCGGTCCCATGGGGTCTTCCGAGATCTCGGCGCGGCCTGTTTTGGACACGACCGTCTTGACCTCCGGGAAGGTCAGAAGTTCCTTTTCCATGAAGTCCGAGGTCTTGATCGAGCCCTCCAACGAGGCGTTTGGTAAACGAACCACGTTGACGGCAATGGCGCCCTCGTCCAATTCCGGCAGGAACTCCATGCCCAGAAATGGGATTGAGGCCAGGGCCGCCAGGAACATGACGGCAGCCGCGATGAGCGTGGCCTTCCGGTGATCCAGCGCAGAGTTCAACAGGCGGGTGTATCGCCTGCGCATGGCGATATAGACACGCGACTCCCCGGCTGCCAGTCCGGATTTCATCAGGTATGAGAGAACGACCGGAACAACAGTCAGGGCGGCGATCAGGGAGCCCAGCATGGCAAAGATTATGGTGGTTGCTAGTGGTTTGAACATCTTGCCTTCCATGCCTTCCAGAGTGAATAGAGGCACGAAAACCAGCACGATGATGAGAATGGAAAAGATGATGGGCCGGGCGACTTCCACCACCGCTCGAATCATGATCCGCGAACGATCGCCATTGGGATTGTCGCGCAAATGCCGGATGACATTTTCCGTGACGACGATTGATCCGTCGACGACCATGCCGATGGCGATGGCGAGGCCTCCGAGAGTCATCAGGTTGGCGCTGAGATCAGCGAGATCCATGAATGCAAAAGCAAGAAGGGCTGTCATGGGCAGACTGAAAGCGGCTGTAATCGTCGCGCGCAGGTTGCCGATCAGCAGGAAAAGGACGAGGACGACGAAGAATCCGCCCTGCAACAACGCACCGCCGACCGTGCCGATAACAGCGGCGACCAGTTCGGTGCGGTCATAGAAAATGTTGAAACTCACACCTTGCGGCAAGGCTCGCTCTATCGAAGGCAACGCGGCCTTGACACGCTCCACGACTTCTTTTGAGTTCTCACCCTTGAGCATGATTACCATGCCCGCGACGACCTCTCCCTTGCCGTCCCGCGATACGCCGCCGAGTCGGGTCACGTGGCTTTCCACGACATCTCCAATCTCGCGAATTGTGATGGGGGTGCCGTCCTTCGCGTGCAGAACGACGTTACGAATATCTTCGTGCGAGCCGAACAACCCCACGTTGCGGATATTCTCCTGCTCCCAGTCTCGAACAATGAAAGAGCCGCCGGCGTTGGCGTTGTTGGCCTCCAGTGACTCTACAACTTCGTCGAGCGTCAGGCTGTATTTCAGAAGTCGGTCGGGATCAACGCGCACCTCAATCTGGCGAACCAATCCGCCGAAGCTGTTGACCTCGTTGACACCGGGGATCATTCGCAGTCTTGGAGCCACCAGCCAATCCTGCATGGTGCGCAGCTCGGTCAGATTGTGACGGTCACTTTGCAAGGTGTACTGGAAGACTTCACCAAGGCCGGTGCTGATCGGACCCATTTCCGGCTCAACTCCCGGCGGAAGGTGTTCCCTTGCCAGTTGCAGACGTTCGAAAACGAGTTGCCTGGCGAAATAGGTGTCCACATGATCTTCGAAGATGACGACTACCTGGGAGAGCGACGTCTTTGACATGGAGCGCACGAGCTTGACGTGCGGCAGGCCCCCCATGACGGTCTCGATAGGGAAGGTCACCTGCTGTTCGATGTCCAGCGGCCCGAGGCCTTCGGTTTCTGTAAGAATCATGACCTGCTGGTTGGAGGAATCGGGGAACGCGTCTATGGGAAGGCGTACCCATGATATCAATCCAATCACAATGGCCAGGGCTGCGCCGATCAGTACTATCAGGCGACGGCGCATGATGAATTTGATCATGTTGATTCCCCTCAATGCGCGCACCCCGCGCCCATCTTCGAGCGCAGCACGTCGGATTTCATGAGAAAGGCGCCGTCGGCGATAACCACCTCGCTTCCAGCGAGGCCATTTGTTACCTCGACAAGACCGTCAAAGGTCCTTCCCGTAACTACCGGGCGTCGCACGTAGTAGTCACCCTCGTGATGAACAAAGACGAAGGTCCGACGATCATCCTCGAGCGCGGCGCTTTTCGGTAAGGTAAGTGCCGACTCGTCGCCCGGGAGAAAGATCTTCACCCCGGCGAACATTCCGGCCAGCAAGCGCCCTTCTGAATTCGGTACCGCGATGCGCAGCTTGACCGTGCGAGACGACTCGCTCATGGCGGGGCTGACGAAATCCACGGTCCCTGGAAAGTGTTCGCCAGGGAAAGCCTTGACATCGATCTGGGCTTTGAGACTCTGCTGCGCCTGCCCGCGCGTGACGCGCGCGACGTCCTGTTCGTAGAGATCGGCCCAGACCCACAGCGAAGAGTTTTCGCCGATCGTCGCAATCGATGTCTCCGGCCTTGCAATCTCGCCCGCAACCGCGTGCATTTCGAGCACCGTACCCGCCGCCGGCGCGCGCAAGACGAGCCTTCCCCTCGATTTTGCCCGGGTCAGAGCGCGAGCGGACGATGGGGCCATGCCAAGCCTGACGAGCTTTCCGAATGCGCCGTTTGTCCGAATCTGAGCCGCATCCAGCTCCTGTCTGGCCAGTAGCAGCTCTTTCTCCGATGAGATGGCTTCCTTCCTCAACGCCTCCACCCGGTCATGATTGCGTGAAGCGAGTTTGAGAATTCCCCGAGCCTCGAGATAAGCAGCCTCTGCATCACCCACAGCTACCGATTCGAGATCGATCAGAGGTTGGCCCGAATCGACCCTGTCACCGAGCATGACGTGAACCTTCCTGATGATCCCCTCTGTCTGGGTGCTCACATGGGTAACGCGTCGTTCGTCGAACTGCACCTCTCCTGTGAGAGCAAGAGGAACGGAAACTGATCTCTTTTCCGGCTTCACGGTTTTGAAAAGGCCGCCGTCAAAGAGATCCGCGCAAGCCTTGACAACGCCTACTTCATAGCGACATTCGTCGCATTCATGGGTCTTGATGTTGTGCTCGCAGGAAGCGGCGAAGAGCTCTGCAACAGGCCGGTCGAGATCAGAAACCTCGTTCTCCTCGTGGCCCTCATTGTCATGGCCTTCATGGTCCCTGGCGTCGTCGTGTCTCGCGTTGGGCGAGCAGGCCGCCAGAGTCAATGAGGCCAACGCGCTGACAAGCAGATTCTTGTGGAATAGAACTTTCATTGTGATTCCTCCCCGGCAATTTCGCGCAGCCGGCTGCAGTCGATTTGCGTCTGGGCGAGTGTGCTGAGAAACTGTCCCCTGGTTTCGAGCAGAGTGCGGCGAGCGTCGATCACTTCGAGGAGAGTCGCCTCGCCGAGCTGATAGGTCCGTTCGATCACCCGGGCAGCGAACTCCGCTCGCGGCAGGATCCGTTCACTATAGCGGGTTGCGAGCATCACGCCCGCCTGACACTGCGACTGGGCTTCGATGGCGCGGATCTCGAGCTCGAGCCGCTCGAATTCGAGCTTGTTCTTTTGCGCGGCCAACATGTGCTGCGAGCGTTGGATATTGCCGGTGTTCCAGTTCCACAGCGGCAGTTCGAAAGCCAACCCGACGCCGTAAGCTCTGCGGTCCAACTCGTGATCCGTGAATATTTCGACAGCAAGGGATGGTACCCGCGCCCTGCGTTCAACAGTGACGTTGGCCTCGAGTGCGTTGACGCGTGCCCTGGCGGCATCCAGATCCGGGTGCTTTGCAGCTCCTTTTCTGGCCGTGTCCATGGTTACGGGATCTGGCAGCTGGGCCAGGTCGGCCACCGCCAGGAGCCGCTCGCCGTTATCGGAACCAAGCCATATTGCGAGCGCAGCGCGATTGGAAATCATTGCCAATCTGGCGACTTCGAGCTCACCGGCGATCTTCTCTGCCTCCACCTCCACACGCGTTGCCTCGACAGGACGTACCTCACCCTCCTCAACTCGCCGCCTGACGGTTGTCGATAGCGTGGCCATCTGGTCATTGAGGTCTCCCAGGGCGGCGACTCGCTCCTGCGAGTAGACGAGGGTCCAGAACAAAACGCGAAGCTGCTTGAGGACGCCACGGCGAAGCGCTTCGGTTTGCGCGTCCGCAACATCCACCCGGGCGTGGGCAGCGTCTATCCTGGGGCTGCGCCGGGCGATCCAGCTCAGCGGGATCGAAAGAGCGAGCCCCCACTCGAACCTGGACTCGGAGTTGTCGATCGCCCGACCATAAGCTGCTGTGGCCTCCACGCTCGGATTGGGTGCGGCCCGCGCCGCGTCAACCGCAGCATGTGCTGCCGCTGTCTCGTGTCGGCTCGCACCGATTTGCGGATGATCATCGACGAGTTTGACGATATTCTGCCAGGTGATCTCGATTTTTGGATTCGCGCCGGCATTTGGGAGCACGCCGATCAGAAACAAGATCATTACAACCGACCGGGAGATACAGGCCAGCGCCAAGCTTATTTTTTTCATTTTATGTCTTCCTCCAACAACGCAATCACACAATACGAGCCATGCCGGGGCGTTTCATTTCGGATCGACAGATAGCCGGCTTCACCCGAGCTGATCGAGCGAATGGCAAATCCTCAATTGAGTGGAAGGTCTAGGCTCTCGGTGGACGGAAGATGCCTCGGGGAATTCCGGAAGGAAGGGGGGCATCGAAAGAAAAGAATTCGCGCTTTGTTGTATTGGTATCGGCCCTGACGGAGGTAGCTGTAAATTCACAAAGTGCGAGAATGTGTCCCGGGCAGCAGAGGCACGGGCAACTGTTGTCACATGGTCCGTCCTCATCGCCGTCGGGGCAGGGGACTCCCTCGCCATGAGACGATGCGGATGCGTGACTCTCTTGTGAAGCTGCGACAGGCAACGCCGGAATGATGACGGAGACAAGAAGGATCGTCATCACCAACAATGATAGGAGGTGTTTGCTCATCACCAGTTTATATTATCACATTTGAACCAAAAGACGACAAAATCACTTCACAAAGTAGACTTTCAGGCGTCGCTCGATTTCGTCGCGTACTTCAATAAATGCGCTGAGGCGGTCTTTCGGCGATCCACTTGCTGCGGCGGGGTCGGGCAAACCCCAGTGAATTTGTTCGACTGCTCGCAGAAAGACCGGACACACCTCATTGGCGCACAGCGTTATCACCGTGGTAACCGATTCGGTGTCAATATCGTCCACGGTCTTGGAGAAGTGAGCGGAGATGTCGATGCCCATTTGTGAAAGCGCCTTGACGGCCTCGGGTCTGACAGATGTTGGTGTGGATCCGGCGGAGGAAATTTTTACGTTGGCCGGCGCCATTGCCCGTGCCAGCCCCTCCGCCATCTGACTTCGGGCCGAGTTTGCGACGCACATGAACAGTATGTGTTTGCTCATGTAGTTAACAATCCGCGAATCATAGTTTGCGTTACTCGTTGGGCTTCCACACCTTCCAGACATTGCCCACCAGTTCGGGG